>JAENWW010000010.1 GCA_016649875.1 Coriobacteriia bacterium | reverse complement strand
TGAGCGTTCCGCCGGTGACGGATATGTTCTTTGCATAGCAGTCTGTTGATAAGGGTGTCGAACTCGTGACGGTGAATTGAGCCGAGCTGAAACCGAGCTTGATCCGGACGTTGTCCGCGCAGGTGGCAACGGTCGTCTTTTGCCCCGTCGACCAGGTGACGACGACTTTTTTGACCCATCCGTTCGTACCGTACGTAGGAGTGAACTTCGTCACATACACGGTCGTACCAGCGCCGCTCGGACAGCTTATGCCCTTCGCTTTCAACCGATTGGCGAGTGTATATCCCGTGTACGATTTCGTCCAATTATGATGCCCGCTGTTGGTGCCGGGATGCATATTTTCACAATAGTAGTCTCTTACGCTCGTTTTTGCCGTCGACCAATACGTAAGGGAATTGCTCCCCCACACATCGGTGATGTTAGCCGTGTAGTCCCCGTTACATGCGGCGAAATACGCACGGACCACACTGCCGTTGTACATCACGTATTTATCTTTGGTGGCATCGACAGCGGCGTTTGACCGCGAATCTTCGTAGTGGTAGTCATCCCCGTTTTGCCTTTGTGTCTCTCTTCTATCGTCTGTCGCTCCGTCATAGCGCGAATGACCGGCGTACATCTGACTGTACGTATTGCAATAGAGCGTCGTTCCGTTGGCCACACTTTGATAAGCATAGCTGCGTGCCGCTATGGCTTGAGCCTGGGACGATGCGGGATACCTACTATAGGGCATCTCGCGGGGAACCACTCCGTACAGATAGTCTTGCATATTGAGACTGTTGATCAGAAGTAATTTTGTTCCTGAAATTGTAAGAATGAGGTTTCCCCGATATCGCATATCAGGATGGTTGAATGGCCCCGACGCATCCGAAACCTGGTCGAGGTCGTCACCTGAAACCAGCGCCGGCACGATGGTGATCGATGAACCGCTGAACGTCGTTTTCGCGGTTTTGCCACTGGCGGATGTCATGATTATCTTTCCGCTTGAAACGCTGAATTTGTATTTGTCATCGGGAAATGCCGTCGGGAATCCACTGATGGTGAAATATGACCTATCATAACCGGGACGAATCGTCCAAGAACTGTGGGCGTTTTTGCTCGGATCTAGATTGACAAGCACGCTATTTGATGATAATGGCTTGGGCGTCGTCAAAGTCGTGCCGGCATAGTAGGTCGACATGATCGTCTCTACGCTTTTTCCCGCCTTCGCCATGCCCATCGCGCCTTCTTGTGACATACCGACTCCGTGGCCGAGACCGCTTCCGGAAAAGCTGAATGTCGGAACCGCAGCAGCGAAAGACGCACTTGAAAAAACAAGTGAGCCCACAAAAACTGCAACGCTGAGAAAAATCAGTCTTTTATGTACAAATAGCTCAAACACACTTTGCTCCCAATCATTTACCGAGCTCGATTAATCCGTGCCGAGACCCGCCCCTTCTCATTTGGGCTATCTTCTCACACTTTTCGGCTAATTGTTGTTAACGTTAGTCACCGGTAACTTATTGATATCCCAATCTTTTCCGATGATGACCATCGTCTCCGTTTTGAAGGTGTACATACCACGGCTCTGCACGATCTGCACGTCGGGCTGCAAATATTTCGCGACTAATTGAGCGGAAGCCTTCGAAGTCTTGTAGATGACCATCGTTTTGTTGTAGACATTTTGCTGATCGGTATTGCCGACCTCGCCCACACCGAATCCGCGAGTCTCAAGAACGGAGGCCGCCTGCTTGGCGGCTCCGACTTTCGTGGTTCCGTTACGAACCGTCACTTTCACTTCGGCGGGTTTAAGCGAAGCGACTTTCTTCGCCTCCGCTTCAGCGGCAGTTTCATCAAAAGGCACTCCCTCTTCGAACTTCTTGAGGATAGCGGCTTTTTCCGTTTCATCGGGGACGAGGAACGGAGATATCCATGTGCCGGGTAGCGAGGTCGTATACATGTTGCCGCTTCCCGCGCTTCTAAGATCGCGCGCCGTGCGAATCAAATCCATCAAGGACATGTCGGTCGACATGTAAGGAACCGCAGCGGTCACAAGTCCAGGTATTTGTGCAACGTTAAGTTTATGCGCCGCCGTATCCGCAACTGCCTTGAAAAAGATTTGCTGATTTTTCATACGCGTTATATCCGCATCGGGAAATGCACGCGTACGCACGAACGTCAGTGCATGCGAACCATCGAGAATCTGTACACCTTTGTCGATAACCGATGCCGTGTGACCGGCGGTGTAGTCGGCCTTCGGATCATCAATCTTGTAAGGAACGTTTACTTCAATGCCGCCCATCGCATCCACGATTTTCTTGAAGCCGGTGAAGTCGACTCCCATGTAATGGTTGATTTTTTGCCCGGTCAGCGCTTCGACCGTACTGATTACAAGTTTTTCTTGTCCGAATACATAAGCGGCGTTGAGCTTCCTCGTGCCGTAGCCGGGTATTTGGACTCGATAATCTCGAGGAAGCGAAATCATCCATATTTTCTTTTTCTTAGGGTCGATACGTGCAAGCAACATCGTATCTGAACGATATTGCTTATCCGCTTTTCGCTTGTCGTAACCCATGATGAGCAAATTGTAAGGCGCTTGCGAACCGGTTTTCGTCAAGTTAAGATTGCCGAGCTTTTTCGTACCGGTGATATTTGTATTCAGTTTGCCTTCGATGTACTTCCAGTAAGCGAATCCACCGGCAGCCGCAAGCGCCACGAACACAAGTAGACCGATGCCGACTCCCGCCATGATTTTTTTAGTGCGATGGCGGCGTCGTTGGAGTTCGTTTCGGAGTCGTTTCGGCGCACGTTCGAGCGTACCGGATTTCCTGCTGGCAGCGGAGTCGAAGTTCAAGTCGGCGATTGGTCCCTCCGCGAAACGCGAGGGATTGTTCGTTCTTCCCGTGTTCCCGCGACCGACGATTCCGTGGCGCTCTTTTCGTCTCGTCGGTGTATTGATGCCGCGACGTGCGTCGCGGTCACTCTTATTGTTCGAACGAGCAGAATGACGACCCATAATTCTCCTAAATCATTTTCTTATATATTTTAGCGACGCTTGTCGACACGCACAGAGCATGTGCAGATATTTTAAAAGTCATGTCCCATGTTGCAGACATACTACAGTATTGCAAAAATTCTGAAAACGAAACCGATATGTCGGCAAGTCGTCAAAAACCCACAATACAGAGCACAAACCGCACAGCTTCGATGAGAATACCTATTCCTTGCTTCGAACAACTCGCGCGCCGAGAATCTGTAACTTACCGCAAAAGTCTTCATAGCCTCGATCGATGTGATAGATATTCGAAACGACCGTCTCACCGTCGGCGACGAGACCCGCGAGTACAAGCGCAGCTCCTCCACGAAGATCGGTCGACTTCACCGGTGCACCGGACAAATGAGCGGAACCTTTGACGAAAGCGTGGTGTCCCTCGATACGGATGTCGGCACCCATTCGTCCGATTTCATCGGCGAACATGAAGCGATTCTCGAACACGTTCTCGCTTATCATCGACGCACCCGTGGCGACCGACATCAACGCCATGAACTGCGCCTGCATATCGGTTGGAAAACCGGGATAGGGCAGCGTCTGAATATCAACCGGTTTGATTTCACCGAGGCGATCGATGACGACGCCGTCTTCAAGACGTTCGACGGATGCACCGGCGCTAACCAGTTTTTGCAAAACGATGTCGAGATGCTCCGGCTTAAAGCCACGGACCGTGACCGGCCCGCCGGCGATAAACGCCGCAGCGATAAACGTACCCGCCTCGATTCGATCTCCGACGACGGAGTGTATGACGGGGTGCAACTTATCGCAACCGATGATTTCAAGATGAGAGTGCCCTCTCCCTTTGATATCTGCACCGCACTCGCATAAGAAATCTATGAGGTCTGAAATTTCAGGCTCGCGGGCAGCGTTGTCGATAACGGTCACGCCCTGTGCGAGAACGGCGGCCATGATGAGGTTCTCCGTGGCACCGACACTGGGTATGTCGAGAGTCACCTCCGTACCGCTCAAGGGGCCGTGCGGAGTCGTGACTTCGATATAGCCGTGCTCGGTTTCGACGTCTGCGCCAAGAGCTCGCAGTCCGTCTATATGCATATCTATTTTTCGCGATCCGATGTTGCATCCTCCGGGAAGCGCCACACTCGCCTTCCCGAGGCGTGCGGTAAGCGGTCCGAGCACCGCAGTGGAGGCGCGCATTTTCGCAACGACCTCATACGGCGCTCGATGAGAAGTGAGATTGGTCGCATCAAGCGTCATCTCATGGGGTCCGAGATGAGTCACGACGACTCCCAAACCGCAGAGGAGCTCTTCCATTGTTGCGACATCGGCGATTCGAGGGACGTTTTTGAGATGCGTCACCCCCTCTATCATCAGAGATGCCGCCATGAGTTTTAAAGCCGAATTCTTTGCGCCCTCGACGATTACCTCGCCATGTAGGCGTCCGTTTCCTTGTACTTTTATTGTTTCCATACAGACAAGAATACCTTACACACCGACAAATAAAAAGTCGGGCCTCCTTCGATACGGAGACCCGACTTCATTCCACCTTCACACGAACTATTTCTTATGACGTTTTGCAATCATGCACATGTTCGTGGTCCATTCGAATTCACGAGTGAGTCCACCGCGCTCATCGACCGCACTTTCGGGTAACGACTTGATGCGATCCTCGAGTGACTTGAGCAATCCCTCAAGCTCATTGATATCGACATCTTTGACATTTACCGCATTGTCCGTGAGGACAATCATTCGGTCGTCGGCACACTGGATATATCCGCCGTAAGTCGCGAAAACTTCCGTTTCCTCGGCGGTACCTTTTTTGAGTCGAAGTTCGCCGGTCGCAAGTTCGGCGACGATGGGCGCGTGAAGCGGCAAAATGCCCACTTCGCCACCGGTCGTCGTAGCTACGACCATTTCGACTTCACCCTTATAGACGGTAGCCGATGGAGTAACGACTTCAACAGTCAGGGAACGTGCCATGCTCGGTTACCCCCTTATTCGCTTTCCTTCATCTTCGCGGCATGTTCGAGAGCTTCCTCGATGGTGCCGACATAGCGGAATGCCTGCTCGGGGATATCGTCGTGCTTACCTTGACAAATCTCATCAAAACCACGGATGGTATCTTCAAGCTTCACATAACGACCGGCCATACCGGTGAACTGCTCTGCAACGTGGAACGGCTGAGAGAGGAACTGCTCGATCTTACGAGCGCGAGAAACGGTGAGTTTATCTTCCTCTGAAAGCTCATCCATACCAAGAATCGCGATGATATCTTGGAGGTCTTTATACTGTTGCAAGATCTCTTGCACCTGGCGGGCGACTGCATAGTGCTTATCTCCTACGACCGACGGATCAAGTGCGCGCGACGAAGAGTCGAGCGGATCGACTGCCGGATAAATACCCTTTTCAGAAATGGCACGAGACAACGTGGTCGTCGCATCAAGGTGGGTAAACGCCGTTGCGGGAGCCGGGTCGGTCAAGTCGTCGGCAGGGACGTAAATCGCCTGAATCGAAGTGACTGAGCCCGTCTTAGTCGAGGTGATACGCTCTTGGAGGTCTCCCATCTCGGTTGCCAAAGTCGGCTGATAACCGACGGCCGAAGGCATACGTCCGAGAAGTGCCGAAACCTCAGAACCGGCCTGGGTGAAGCGGAAAATATTATCCACAAAGAAGAGAACGTCTTGTCCCTGATCGCGGAAATACTCAGCCTCGGTCAATCCGGCGAGACCGACACGAAGACGCGCTCCGGGAGGCTCGTTCATCTGTCCGTACACGAGACACGTCTTATTGATGACACCCGTTTCACTCATTTCGAGGAAGAGGTCTGTTCCCTCACGGGTACGCTCACCTACACCGGTGAATACCGAAGTACCACCATGCTCTTGAGCGAGGTTATTGATGAGCTCCATGATGATAACCGTCTTGCCGACACCTGCACCGCCGAAAAGACCGGTCTTTCCACCCTTGATATAAGGCTCGAGAAGGTCGATGACTTTGATGCCCGTCTCGAAGATCTCGGTCTCAGACTCGAGGTCCTCGAACTTCGGTGCGGCACGGTGAATCGAACACCAATCCACGATTCCTTCGGTCGGCATAGGTTTCCCGTCAACGGGTTCTCCCATGACATTCCAAATACGACCGAGAGTTCCCGGCCCTACCGGCATCTTCATGGGTGCGCCCGTATCGATAACCTCTGTGCCACGCTGGAGGCCGTCAGTCGAGGACATCGCGACCGCACGCACAACATTTCCAGGTAGGTGCTGCTGCACCTCTGCAATTGTGCTGATGCGTCCGACAGGAGTCTCGACATCGACCTTGAGCGCATTATAAATCGCCGGCATAGCTTCTGCGGTAAACTCAACGTCTACGACAGGGCCAACACAACGAACGATACGTCCTACGTTCATAGGTGTGTCCTTTTCCAATCTGTCCATCTACCCTTCCAGCGCGGCCGCGCCGCCGATGATTTCAGAAATCTCGGTGGTGATAACCGCCTGACGTGCCCGGTTATATGACCGAGACAGGGTTTCAATCATTTCCGTAGCATTATCGGTTGCGGCTTTCATCGCTGTGCGACGAGCACCGTGCTCGGATGCTGCGGACTCCATAAGAGACCTGAAAATCAAAGCCTCCACATATGCCGGAAGAAGTGTTTGGAGCACACTTTCCGCCGATGGTTCGAAGATGTAGTCGGCACTGCGCTTTGAAGCCTCTTCCTCGGCTCCGCTGATTTCCTCATGGGAAATAGGGAGCAAGGTTGAAATTTCAGGATGCTGCACCGCTACATTGACAAACCGGTTATAGATGATCACGACCTCGTCGATTTCCTCATTCGCATACTCGCGGATGACGCGACCGGCGATTACTTTTGCATCGGCCAAAGTCGGCGCACCGCTGGTTCCCGTCACAGTCAGCGTGGGAACGATGTCACGATACGAAAGGTATCCGACGAGCTTTTTACCTACGGCAATCAGCTCGACTTCGATACCCGCCGCTTCTTGCGCATGCATATATTTCTCAGCCAAGTGAATGACGTTCGAGTTGAATCCGCCGGCTTGCCCACGATCGGAAGTGATTACCACGAGGGCAACTCGCTTCTTCTCTTTACGAACTGCAAGCAACGGATGCGGAATCGACTCGGTCGTTTTCGTCACATTACCCAAAATATTTGCAATAGCTAATGCATAAGGACGTGCATGCTCAATGTTCTCTTGAGCTTTGCGAATCTTAGCCGTCGAGACCATCTCCATGGTGCGCGTAACTTGACGTGTCGAATGGACACTGGTGATACGCTTTTTGATGTCTCTCAGGTTCGCCATCAGCTACCCCTACTCTGGTACTACAAAGGAAGCCCGAAAGGCCTCGATTGCCGCTGAGAGTTTACCCGATGTTTCATCCGAAAGTTTCTTTTCGGCACGAATCGCCTCGAGAATCTCGGGATGAGATGTCTTCACAAACTCAATGAGTCCATTTCTGAACGCTTGAATTTGCTCAGGCGCGACGCTGTCCGCAAAGCCTTTCGACACGGAAAATATCGCTACGACTTGGTCCTCGAAAGGCAGTGGCTCATAGCGGGGTTGCTTGAGGAGTTCGACTACTCGAACACCGCGAGCCAAGGTGTGCTGTGTCGCCTTGTCGAGATCGGAGCCGAACTGCGCGAAGGCAGCCATTTCACGATACTGTGCCAGGTCGAGACGAAGCGAACCCGCGACTTGCTTCATGGCTTTGGTTTGTGCCGAACCACCGACACGAGATACCGAGATACCCGGGTTGATAGCAGGACGCACGCCCTGGAAGAAGAGCTCCGTCTGCAGGAATATCTGACCGTCGGTGATGGAAATCACGTTGGTCGGAATGTAGGCGGAAACGTCGCCGGCTTGCGTCTCGATGATGGGGAGCGCGGTCAATGAACCGGCACCGTTTTCATCGTTGAGCTTGACGGCGCGCTCGAGAAGGCGTGAGTGCAAATAGAATACGTCACCGGGATATGCTTCGCGTCCGGGAGGACGACGAAGTGTCAACGACATCTGCCTGTAGGCGACTGCCTGCTTCGAGAGGTCGTCATAGACACAGAGGACATGTCCACCGGGATTGCTTGCGGAGGCAGGCTTCCCATCTGCACCGTTATACATGAAATACTCGCCCATTGCACAACCGGCCATAGGCGCGATGTACTGGAGCGGAGCCGACTCGGAAGCTGCAGCCGCCACGATGATGGTGTACTCGAGTGCTCCGTGCGCTTCGAGTGTTTCGGCAAGCGCGACGACCGTCGTGGCCTTTTGGCCGATGGCGACATACACGCATACTACGCCGTTACCCTTTTGATTGATGATGGTATCGACTGCAATTGCGGTTTTACCGATTTGACGGTCTCCGATGATAAGCTCTCGTTGACCGCGACCGACAGGAATCATCGAGTCGATAGCCATGATACCGGTCTGCATGGGTTCATGAACCGGCTGACGGGAAATGACGCCCGGCGCCTTGAACTCGACAGGACGATAACCCTCGGCTTTAATCGGTCCTTTGCCGTCGAGAGGCTCACCGAGCGGGTTGACGATACGGCCGAGAAGGCCTCTTCCGCAAGGAACCTCGACGATACGACCCGTGGTGCGTACGACATCGTTTTCACCGACGGCGTCGACGTCGCCCATCAAAACCGCACCGATTTCGCTCTCTTCGAGGTTGAGCGCCAAACCTGAAACGATACGACCGTCCTCGCATTCGAACTCGAGAAGCTCACCTTGCATCGCCTCGTTGAGACCCGACACATGTGCGATTCCATCGCCCACTTGAATTACTTTGCCGACTTCACGGATATCGAGGTCTGGCTTAAAGTCGTCAAGTTGCTTATGCAATACTTCGCTAATTTTTGCTGCATCAATCTGAACCATTTACGCCTCACCTCCTACTGATGAATTCGTAAGAACCGAACGAATGGAGGTCAACTGTTTCGAAATCGAACCATCCAAAACGCGTCCGGCAATGTTGATACGGACCCCGCCGATCAATTTGTCGTCGGTGCGCTCACGAAGCGACACCGGCTTACCGATGTTGGCGGAGAGTTTCTCTTGGAGTGATGCACGCAACGCATCCGTCAACGGATGCGCAGTCGTGACCTCAGCAACAACAATGTTTCGCTCGGTTGCAGCAATCTTATCGAATGCCACAACGAGTAAACCGAGACTTTGTGCACCAATGCGCTCTATGGAAATGAGCGCGATGCCCAATGCTTCGGGCGCGACACCGACAAAAAGCTCTTGCAGTATCGCTGCCTTTTTCGCTGCCGGCAGCGAAACATCTGCGAGGGCGTCAGAGAGCGTCGGATTAGCAGCAACCGCATCTTGCATACTCGCAAGACCGGTGCCCGTCGCATCTACTGAATCGCTCGCAAGAGCGAGGTCGAAGAGGGCGCGTGCATATACCCTTATTGACTCGCTCTTAGTTGTCATTGAAGCTACCCATCTCTGAGAGATATCGGTCGATGAGCTTGGCATCTTGATGTGCCGAAAGCTTCTCACCAATAAGTTTCCCTGCAATCGCTACCGAGAATTCCGCTATCTGCGCCTCGAGCTCTGCACCTGCAGAACGCCTCTCAGCCTCAATGGCGGCCTGGGCACGCGCGGTGATGGCCGCCGCATCCTCGTTGGCTTTTGCGATGACTCCCTCACGAGCAGCCTCGCCGGCTTTGCGACCGGCTTCGACGATTGAAGCAGCCTCTTTGTGAGCATCGGTGAGTTTCGCCTTATACTCGACCAAGATATTCTCAGCTTCAAACTTTACCTCTTCGGCCTTTCTGAGTGAACCTTCGATGTTCTCGGCACGATCATCGAGCGCCTTGAGAATCATCGGCCATGCAAACTTGTTGAGAACAAACATCAAAACCAGGAACGCGACGAGCATGACGATGAACTCACCCAAGTTAGGAATAATCGGGCTATCCATAATGCCACCGCTCGCTTTTCCGCTACCGCTTTCAGCGGCCATGGCAACAGCCGGCGTCGCAAATGCAACGAGTGTTGCTAGTGCGAATCGAGTCTTCATTGATACCATACCTCCTAGGGTTGGTCGAATTACCGTAACCCTACTTGATGAGGGAGAGAACGAAGCCGAGAAGTGCGAGCGCCTCGATGAATGCAGCGGACAAAATGAAGATCGTCTGTAGGGTGCTTGAAATTTCCGGCTGGCGGGCCATTGCGCCGGTAGTCATACCGCCGGCAATACCAATACCGATACCTGCGCCGAGAACGGCGAGGCCGTAACCGATAATGCTAACTGAACCTGTCATTGTATAGATCCTCCTTGAAATCACTCACTGGTTAACTAAACGGACACGAAGACATTCGCCTCGTGCATAGAGCAAACATCTCTAGTGCTCGCCGATCGCGCCATCGATATAGACGGCGGTGAGAAGCGTAAAGACGTACGCCTGGATACCTGCGATGGCAACCTCGAGCGTGTACATTAAGACGAGAAGCAAGAACCACACCGGCGAAACCAACGCGTTTAAAACGCCCTGATGTTGAAATGGGGCCAAGATAAACAATTTCGTCAGAATAGCAAAGATTCCCAAAATAATGTGTCCCGCGTACATGTTGGCAAACAAACGCAAGCCCAACGTAATCGGTCGCAACAACATCGAGGCCAACTCGATTACGAAGATGAGCGGTACAATTGCTTTCGGAAGACCATGGGGAACAATAGCTTTTATGTATCCGAAACCGCCTTTTTTGACAACACCGGTAACGGTAAAGTACGCGAACACGATTATTGCCAATGAGAAAGTTGCTCCTACAGTACCCGTACTCGGCTTGCAACCGGGGATAAGACCGATCAAGTTGCTGACGAGAATAAAAAAGAACACCGTCAAAATAAATGGGGTGTACTTTTCTCCGTCGTGCTTGATGCATCCGCCGACGATATTGTTACGCACGAAATCGACGACCGCCTCGAAAGCGTTAATCGCGCGACCTTTCGGAACGGGCGCCATACGTTTTTTCGCCCAAAACACTACGGCTACAACCAAAATGAGCGCAATGATAAAGAAAATCATATACGTACTCAGTGCAAACTCATTCCAACCGAGCTTGACCGGATTTGCTCTACTACCGGAAACTGATAGTGGATCAAGCATTTTAATATAATGACTGACTTCCGGTACCAGTTTTTCCATAGGAGACAAACCTGCTGCTTCTGCTGACATTCAACCCTCCTTTTATTGATTCGAATCCGACATCTTGCGAATATTCTGAACGGTATAAACACCGAGACCGACAAAGTAACCGACTATGGTGGCTATACCAAACCAGACAAATCCTTGACTAGCGAGCCATTTATAGACGAACAATATTCCGATGCCGAATGCGGTGCTCAGAATAACGCCCATCATACTTAAGGCCATGCTAGCGGTAGGGTTCTTTTCAGAAGCGATGTTTGCAAAAACGGCGAGAATGAGAATCATAAGCGCGCCCGTAAAAAGCCCAAAAAAACAGGCTATAGCCGGCTGTTCGAGAATGATGTTCGCCCTTTCCAAAATCGCTGCTAAACGCTCCCTCATAAAAAATGCGTAAAAGTAACAAGACTATTACACAACATTTAAATAGTACCGTTGACAGCTTCTTATCGCAAGCCTAAACGTCAATTAATATTCAGAAGGAAAATCATCGATTTCGGGGCTCTTTCGTCTGCTTTTCCCCGTCGGGATACACCGATTCGAACAGACCGAGCCAGTAAGTCAGAACGCCTGTGACCACGAAGAGCACGACTAAGGTTACGGTGCGAACCCAAAACGGCGCATATCGAATGGCATAGCCCCCGACGGCAAGCGCGAAAGACCACGTATAAAGAATCAAAACCGTCTGCCGCTGATTGAAACCGCGGCCGAGAAGCCGATGATGGATATGGCCTTTGTCGGCCACTTTGAACGATGTGTGATGACGCATTCGGCGAACGATTGCAGAAAAGGTATCGAAGATTGGGATCGCGACGATGAGCAGAGGAACGGCCAAGGCAATAGCCGCGGTTGTCTTCATCACGCCCATCATCGAAATAATGCCCAAAAGAAAGCCCAGCGTGAGTGCGCCTTCATCCCCCATGAAGATGGAGGCCGGATTGAAATTGAAGAACAAAAACCCGATGCAACTGCCGATGAGCGCGGCGGCGATTATGGCGGCGGTCAATTGATTGGCGCCTGCGGCCAGCACGAGCAAACTGCTCGCGGCGATTGCGGAAAGGCCTGCGGCAAGACCGTCGAGGCCGTCGATGAGATTGATGATGTTTGCAAAAGCTACGAGGTACACCACCGTCACCGGTACGGAAAGGAGGCCGAGATTGACTATCGAATCTTGGAACGGATTGGATATGAAATTGATGCGCAAGCCACACAACGAAACGATGAGCGCGGCAAGGATTTGACCTGTTAATTTCAGACCCGGAGATATGTCTTTGAGATCATCTATGAGACCGACGGCATATATCACCAAAACGCCGGCACCGATGCCGATGAGCACGAGCGTATCGCTCGTCAAGTCCGAGGAAAAGCCCTTCCACGAAAAAAAACTCTCACCGATTATCTGAAGCACAATCACCGCAATCATCCCGATGATGATGGCGGTTCCGCCCATTTCGGGAACCGGGCGCTTATGAATCTTTCTACCGCCGGGCATCGACAGGATGTGTCTCTTTATCGCGTGGTCTCGGACCAACGGTGTGACGAGCGCGGTAACGAGCACACCGCACACGAGAAGAGCTATGTAATGAAGATAACTCACGAAAAATACGACCTACTTTTCTTCTGAGAAGACTCTGACGCGCATGCCCGCTTCAGCGAGAAGCTCGCGAGCGAGTGCATCGGGATATTCCCCTTCGAAGACGATTTCGCAGATGCCGGCATTTATGAGCATCTTGGCGCACTGTATGCAGGGCTGGGTGGTGCAATACACCATCGCCCCATCGATGGGAATGCCGTATCGTGCAGCCTGCATGAGTGCATTTTGTTCGGCGTGCGTTCCGCGGCAGAGCTCGTGGCGCTCACCGCTCGGAATTCCCAATTGATCGCGCAAACAGCCACGTGTGGTGCAATGCTCGACACCGACCGGGGCACCGTTGTACCCCGTCGCCAATATTCGTTTGTCTTTTACAACGACGGCTCCCACATGACGACGAATGCAGGTCGACCGCTCCGACACTTTGTCGGCGATCGACATGAAATACTCATCCCAGGAGGGGCGGTCTTCGTCAGTTTGCGTGCCGATTTGCTCAGACATCACGTCTCCTCGATACTTCTGATGATACTTTCGGGTCTAGAGACCGGGATAGAGAGGATAGCGACCCAGCAACTCTGCGACTTGCGCACGCACTTCGCCGAGCGCCATCGGGTTTCCGCGCTCGAACAAGGCGCGAGCGATTAAAGCGCCGACGAGGCGGGCATCATCGGTCATGAACCCTCTCGTCGTCATCGCGGGAGATCCGACGCGTATGCCCGATGTGACGAAAGGACTTTCGGGGTCGTTTGGAATAGCATTCTTGTTGCACGTGATACCGATTGACTCGAGGAGTTTTTCAGCATCCTTGCCGGTGATGCCGGCCGGACGAAGATCGACAAGTAGAAGATGGTTATCGGTGCCCCCGCTGATGAGCCGAAGACCGGCCTCGGCCATAGCCTCACCCATTACGCGGGCATTGATCACCACTTGATTTATATAGGTTTTGAATTCAGGCTGCATGGCTTCTTTGAAAGCGACCGCTTTGGCGGCGATGACATGCTCGAGCGGTCCGCCCTGAAGACCGGGAAACACCGCACTGTCGATTTTCTTCGCATACTCTTCCTTACAAAGGATGAAGCCCGAACGAGGGCCGCGCAACGTTTTATGCGAGGTCGAAGTCACAAAATCGGCATACGGGATGGGAGACTGATGTGCTCCCGTGGCGACCAGGCCTGCGATGTGCGCCATATCGACCATTAAAACCGCACTCACTTTTTTCGCGATGTCTGCAAAGCGCTCGAAGTCGATGGCCCGCGGATATGCGCTGGCGCCGGCAATGATCATTTTCGGCTTTTCTGCGAGCGCGATTCGTTCGACCTCGTCGTAGTCGATGGTTTCCGACTCGGGATCGAGCCCATAAGAAGCTATGTCGAACCACTTTCCCGAAAAGTTGACCGGCGAGCCGTGCGTGAGGTGGCCTCCGTGTGCGAGACTCATACCGAGCACTTTGTCGCCGGGGTTGAGGTTGGCGAAGTAAACGGCCATGTTCGCTTGGGAACCGGAATGCGGTTGCACATTGGCATGATCAGCACCGAAAAGTTCGCACGCGCGGTCGCGAGCGAGATTCTCGACGACGTCGACGCATCCGCAGCCGCCATAGTAACGTTTACCGGGAAGACCTTCGGCATACTTATTGGTGAGAACGGTGCCTTGTGCCTCCATGACCGCGCGCGAAGTGAAGTTTTCAGAAGCAATCAATTCGATGGTGTCGCGTTCGCGAACAAGTTCACAATCGATTGCATCTGCCAACTGGGCATCTTGGGCGCGGAGATTCTCAAGTGACATGGTGGTTCTTCCTCTCAGTCGTTTTCGATTTCGGTAACTTTATCAAGACGGTTTTGATGACGTCCTTTTTCATAATCCGTTGTGAGAAAAACGTCGACGATGCGCTTGTTCATGTCGATATCGACGAAGCGCCCGGAAAGCGCGAGGATATTCGCGTCGTTGTGCCGTCGTGCAAGCTGAGCGAACTCGGGAGATACGATGTTTGCCGCCCTGATACCCTTGGTCTTATTGGCGGCGATTGCCATTCCGATACCGGTACCGCACACAAGAATCCCTCTGTCGGCGTCGCCTTTCGCAACCGCATCCGTCACCTTGCGGGCATAGTCGGGGTAGTCGACCGATTCAGTCGCGCTCCGTGTCCCGAAGTCGATGACCTCATGACCCTCATCTTTCAAATACTGTACGAGAATGTCTTTATGGACGAAACCGCCGTGATCGGACGCGAGTGCAATGCGCACGTGTGAATCACTCCTTGTGAAAAGTCGAATACGAGAAGTCCGCAAACGCGAGGACTTTTCCAGTATAAATCAATAGTCGACGAACTGCGAAAACTATCCCCCATAAACACATGAGGGATGCTCCGATTGGCCTCGAATGGCTCTACGCAAGTGCCTCCGCGATTTCAAATGCGGAGATTGCGCCTTCCCGAGCGATTCGATAGTCCTTTCCCGTACATACCACGACCGTCGAGGCGACACCGCGGTCGGTCGATCCGCCGTCTATGACCATGTCGGCCGCTTCGATGATACGCGGTTCAATCTGCTCGAATGAGGTCGGTGAAGGAAGTCCGTGTGTGTTTGCGCTCGTCGCGAAAAGGGGACCTCCCGCCGTATCGAGAAGCTCGCGCACGAGTTCGCTGTCGGGACAGCGAAGGCCGATTGAGCCGTCAGCGGCTCTGAACTCTTTCCTGATGCGATCGGAAGACTTCACCACGAGCGTGAGAGCACCCGGCCAAAACGTGCGTGCGAGCACGCGGGCATATTCGGGAATATCGACACCGTATACATCGATGTCTGCCGGGCTCCCGACCAAAAGTGGAATGGGGAGGTCAAGCGGGCGCTCCTTGATGTCGAACAACTCTTCTGCTCCGTAGCACACTCCCGCTTCGGCGAGAGCGCCGAGCCCATAGACCGTTTCAGTCGGAAATACTACAACGCCGCCATCGCGTAAACGCGTGGCGGCGAGATTCACGACCTCTGCAGATGGATGGTTTTGATCGACATGAAAGCTCTTATTCATTAGAACCGCCTCCGAAAATCGAACTATCCTCTAAGGAACACAAACCAAGAAACGATCACGCTTCGTGAGATCGGGGCGCACCGTAACCCGACTATATGCGCTTGACTTTAACGCAACATCACGTGCTTGTGCGACATTTCTCTCATCGAGCTCGAAAACGGCAGAAAACGGCACATGATTCCTCGAAAAATCTACAATCTGTTCCAAAAGTTCACGATATACATCGAGACCGTCTTCTCCGCCGTCGAGAGCGAGAACGGGCTCATGCGACACGACTTCCTTCTCGAGATCGGCTAGCGTGGCCGAAGGAATATAGGGCGGATTCGATACGAGAAGGTTAAACGATTCACCTTGGTCGAAGGCACTACTAGCGAGATTTCCCTCCAAAAAGGTAACTCGGTCCGACAGCCCGAGTGCGTCGGCATTCTTGCGGGCGACTTCGAGCGCTTCGGGAGAAATGTCGGTCGCCACGACAGTCGCCCGTGGATTCTCATGCGCGATGGAAAGCGCAATGCAGCCGCTCCCGGTTCCCACATCAAGCACTTTGGGCTCGGTGATGTCTTTTATCAAGTCGAGTGCAATGTCGACGAGCACCTCGGTTTCGGGACGGGGAATGAGCACGCCCGGTCCGACGCTGAGTATGATGTGGCGGAATGCGACCTCACCCGTCACATACTGCAACGGCGCGCCGAGCGCTCGTTTCGCGACCGCCTCGTGCAAAATATCTCTCTCGTCTTGTGTAAGCGGTCGATCGAAAAATGCATACACCCGTATCCGTGAAAGCCCGGTCGCATACGAAAGAAGATATTCCGAGCTCCTGCGGGGATGCTCGTCGCCTTTTTGCGCGAGAAACTCGGTGGTCCAATCAAGCGCATCTTTGATGGTCCAAACGCGGTCAGTCATAACATCATCCATCCGTATCGGCGCGAAAGTACGGTTATTCCGCAGCCGCAGAGAGACGCTCGGAACGATCGGCAGTATTGAGCGCCCGGGTCAGGTCGGTCAGGTCACCGTTGACGAGAATCGAGTTGTAAGAGCCGTTGAATCCGATGCGATGATCGGTCACGCGGTCTTGGGGACCATTATACGTACGGATTTTTTCAGAACGGTCACCCGAACCGATTTGACTGCGTCGCTGCGCCCCGAGCTCGCTTTGCTGCTTTTCTAGTTCGAAATCATAGAGGCGAGCACGCAAAACCTGCATCGCCGCTTCGCGGTTTTGGATTTGCGATTTTTGGTTCTGAGACTGTACGACGAGTCCGGAAGGCAGGTGTGTGATCCGTACCGCCGAGTCGGTCGTGTTGACGCACTGTCCACCGGGACCGCTTGAACGATACACGTCGATACGCAGGTCGTTTTGGCTGATCTCAATCTCGATGTCATCGACCTCGGGAAGTACGGCAACGGTAGCCGTAGAAGTGTGAATTCTTCCCTGAGATTCGGTTTTGGGAACACGCTGAACGCGATGGACTCCCGATTCGAACTTCATTACCGAATACACCCTTTTACCTTTGACGCGAAAAGAGATTTCCTTATAGCCGCCGGCCTCGGATCCGGAGGCGTCGATTTCCTCCACCTTCCAGCGATTGGTCTCGGCGAAGCGCAAATACATCCGATAGAGCTCGCCGGCAAACATAGCGGCTTCATCTCCGCCGGCACCTGCGCGGATCTCGACGATGATGTTCTTTTCATCGAGCGGATCGGTGGGAATGAGCAGCTCTTTGATTTCTTCTTCGAGCCGAGGAATGATAACTTGCTGCGCGCGCATATCTTCAAGCGCGAGTTCTTTCATATCCGAATCGCTCTCATTGTCGAGGAGTTCTTTTGCTTCATCGCGCGCGTCGAGCGCGACGATATACTCTTTTGCTTTCTCAACGACGGGAGTCTGATTCGAGTGCTCTCTCATCAAACGAATGTATTCTTTTTGATCCTTTATGATATCGGGATCTCCGATTTTTTCCGTCAGCACTTCAAACGATTTGATGAGTTTCTCTAATTTTTCACGCATTTCGATTCCTTTATTCATAAAAACCGCAATCGTGCGGTTTGCCATCGGTTGTCTTTTTATATCAATTATACGCTCGGTTCGGAAGCGCGCTTCACCGAACGCTACAGAAACTCTTCAGGATGCTCGGTACGCATCTGCGTCTCGAGCACCATCTTCGTCGAAGTGATGGCACATTCAAGCATGTCGTCGGTCGGAGGAGCGGTGGTGAACCGCTGCATCTGCAAACCGGGCCACAGCAAGAAGCGAACATAGGGCTTCTCCGCGCGCGGACCGGCCCATTTGACGGTTATCTCATAAGAGAGCCCCGCCACGAGCGGCATCAGTATGATTCTCGAAAGAATGACGATGCCCAAAACGGCATATTTGTCGGTCAAACCCATACCGGTGATTATCGCCTTGATGGGAATGAGCGAGAACACGAGGATGGAAACAACCATCACCATAAGCAAAAACGCCGTTCCGCATCGGACGTGGAGCGTCGGATACTTACGCGCGTTTTCCACGGTGAGTTCTTCACCGTGTTCGAGCATGTGAATCGTCTTATGCTCGGCACCGTGATACATGTACACCCGTTTGAGCTCGGGGAAAAATCCTATCAACCCTATGTACAGGAAGAATGCGGTAACGCGAAAAACTCCGTCGATGATGTTCCACCGCATTGGGTTCACCGTCGCAGAGCCCACGATGAGGTTGGTTAAAACTGCGGGCAAAACGATGAAAATACCCACCGCGAGCAGTGCACCGACACCGATGGCACCAGCCATCGCTCCCGCCGGTATCTCCTCACCGGACTCTTCGTCGACTCCGGCCAACTCTGCGGAAACCATCAAAGCCTTCGTGCCGAGCACGAGACTTTCGATGAGTGCGACCACCCCGCGAACAATCGGCCAACGCATCCACGCGTTCTTCGTCGTCGCGGAAGAAAGCTCGTGTTCTTCGGAATGAATCTTACCGGCGGCATCGCGTGCGGACACGGCCCAACTGTATTTTCCGCGCATCATGACGCCTTCGATGACAGCCTGTCCTCCGATGTTTGTCGGAGTCACCGCCGCATCATCGGATACACATCCGCCGTATGGTGAATTCTTCGTTTCCATGATTTCCTTAATCGCGCACGACGCGCGTATGCGGTTTTCCGCAGGTCATTTTGCCCTCGTTGCATTCACCGCGGCGACAAGACGGCCCGGCATCCATGAAAATATAGGGCGCGGTGGGCGCGGCGAGCTCGAGCATTTTTTCGGCGACCCCTCGAATCTCCCATTGTGCCCGATTGCAGCACCGCAACTCGAAAAAATGGAGAAGTTCGCGAATGTTCATCGTCACGACGATTTTGGTCTCCATGGCGTTGGGCAACAAGTAGCGCGCATCCTCGGGAGGGATTCCCGCATCGATCATCGCACGGTAGCTCAAAAATGATTCGGCGCATGCGGCCAAAAAACGCTCGCGCACCTCGGGGTTTTTGTCGACCTCGGGAGGAACGATGAACGTCGGGTCGCTGTCATAGCTGACGTAACGCTGCGATTGTTGATTGTAGCTGGCGAGGCGATGACGGACGAGTTGATGCGTCATCGCGCGGGACACTCCGTCGATGGCGAAGGTATAACTCGCATGCTCGAGTGTCGAGAGATGGCCACTGCTTATGATGGTGCGCAGCACGCTTCTTATCGATTTATCGCTCATGGTCTCCAAGAGTTCCGCAGCCCCTACCGGCGCATAACAGAGACGTGCGGCGGCGGCGACGGAACGTTGCGGGTCGGGCGTATGGTATAACAGGCGTACATCCATAAAGGGATTCTCCTTAAAGATAAGGCGTCGTAATCTTTACAATTCTATCACGCGTCTTTATATGAGTTCGTTGCTGAGAATTATCGCTTCGGCGACGGCTGCCAACGTGAGGCGCTTATCCATGGCAGTTCTTCTGATGCGCTCATAGGCTTGCGCTTCATCGTCTCCGTTTTTCATGAGGATACCCTTGGCGCGGTCGATTAATTTCCGAGCCGCAAGCTGTTCGGCGAGAGTATGGGTCTCACGTCTGAGCTCTTGCTCCGCATTGAATCGCTTGACGGCGATCTCGATGGCGGGAATTATATCGGTGTCGTTGAACGGCTTGACCACATAGCCGTACACTCCCGCCTCTGTGGCACGCGCGATGAAATCGGCGTCGGAAAACGCGGTGAGCATGATGAGGGGACAAATCGCATTTTCTTTCGCAAGTCTTTCGGCGACTTGCAGGCCATCGAGCCCCGGCATGGAAATGTCGAGAAAAGCCGCATCCGGCTTCAGCTCCACGATGAGTTCGAGTGCCTCTGTGCCCGTATGCGCTTCGCCGACCACTTCATATCCGCAATCAACAAGGATTTCGCGCAAATCCATCCGAATGGGACCTTCGTCCTCCGCAATTACAATGCGCATGCTAATCCTCCTTGTAAGGTATCTCCACTGAAAAATGAGCACCGTGATCCGAATACGCTTTAACCGTACCACCCAAATCTTGCGTTATCAAAGTCTCGACTATCGAAAGACCCAGGTTTACCGTTGTAGGGATGTCAAATCCATCCGGAAGTCCCGGACCGGAGTCGCTCACGGTGAAATGGACACCTTCGGAATCCCTTCCGAGCTCGACTCGGATTGTTCCCGTCGCCGTCGGATCTATCCCGACGCCGTGCTCGAATGCGTTGTGGATGAGCTCGGTAAGCACCATTGCAAGCGATGTCGTGACGGGTGCTGGCAATATGATGCCTTCATCGCCCACGACGGTGATTTTCACATCGCTTGCCGGTTCCATGATTCCCTTCGCGATGGAATCAATCACGGCCCGAGCGACTTTCGCAAAATCGAGCGACTCAAAATCACTTTGGCTGAGCAGGGCATGGACGACCGCCATGGAGTTGATGCGATCGGTCGCCTCGGTCAGGGCGTGTATCGTTTCTTGGCTGGTCGCCCTTCGGGCTTGCATGCGCAAGAGCGCCGCAACCGTCTGGAGATTGTTCTTCACCCGATGGTGCACTTCACGTATCGTCGCATCTTTGACTTTGACGGTCTGCTGTTCGCTCCGCAAATCAGTCACATCTTCGACGAAGACGATCGCACCGGTGTCGATGCCGATGGTGCGGTAGAGCAAGGTGCGCCCGGCGACGGTGACTTCCTTTTGGCTGGCCACGTGCCTGCCAACGACACCCATGATGGCGAATCCGCCGCCCGGAAGTTCAGAAGCATGACTGGTACGGACACGATTCTCAAAACCGGCCGCGCGCATGATGGCGACGGCGTTCGGACTCGGATATTCGATGATACCGTGCGCGTTCACCCGCATGACACCGTCGCCCGGACGACGCGCGGTCACGAACGGTCGCTGATCGGCATCGAGCAGGCTCGTCGTGCGCAAGCGTGCGACGAGTTCTGCGGCCATCTGCACGAACTCGGCTTCCATACGACCGGGTGCTTCGGCTTGCGCTTGCGCGATATCGCGAATAATGATACCGACCACCGACTGGCTCGCGTCGAAAACAGGCGAGGCGAGCGTCGTATAGATGATGGGGGCCTGGTCTTTCACACCGGTTTGCACGCGTTGACGCGATCCAACGATGCGCTTTTCCGAAACGAGCGCTTCATACGCCTCGACCTCGACCGAGTCGTCGTGCGTGCTTATTTCGCCTGCAACGACAGCGGGGCGCGGTAGAAGCTTTCCGATGCGCGCTTTCACCTCGGGGCCGACCGCCGTGGTCGTACGTCGTGCCGCAACGATACGCAGGCCCTCGTCTTCGAGGAGTGCAAGCGAGGTGGAACCGTAACCGAGATCGGCTATCAGCGCGAGATTGTCGATGACATTGCGCAGATGAACACCGACCGAAGGCAACTCACGCCATATGCCGACATCCAAAACATCGTGTATTCTTTCGGAATCATTCATAATGTACTCAGTATAACGCCTAAAGCTCTAGCAAGAACGACCACTAATGCGTTATACTTCTACAAGTGTTTTTAGCCGGAGTGGCGGAATGGCAGACGCGACGGATTCAAAATCCGTTGTCTTCACGGGCATGAGGGTTCAAATCCCTCCTCCGGCACCACATCTTTTACGCGGGCGCCACCACGCGTGCAATCATCTGACCCGCCAATACACCCAGCACACAGGCCACAACGCTTACAAGCGCATACGCCATCCCCATACCGTAATCGCCTTTTTCGAAGAGACCAAGCGTCTCGAGAGAAAACGTCGAAAATGTCGTGAATCCCCCGCAGAGACCGACTTTCAAAAAGAGCGTCACGCGTGGATTTTCGATGACATGCATCCCGGCGAATTCGGATACCAGCCCTATCACAAACGAACCGATGAAGTTGATCAGAAGCGTGACGAAGGGAAAACCCATGTCGGCCGTGTTGACGAGTTGCCCGGCGCCGTAACGTGCCATCGAGCCCAAACATCCACCGAGACCGACGACCAAGTATTCCATTCCCGCTCCTTTGACACATCGCAGACTTTCCATTATTCAGAAGTATGTAGAACAGCAGCAGACATCAGACTAAGACCTTTGCTCTACATCCCCGCCCTGAACGCCGGGGTTTTCCGCAAATTTACTGATAAAATTATTTTAAACTAAAAATATAGGAGGCACCATGGATTTGGAACAACGAGAGGAAATAAACACGTTCTTCGTGCAAACGTTCAACTACATCCTCTTATGTGAAGAGCGCGCCATCACCAACCGCGGTCTGTCCGACCTGTCGACGAAAGAGGCTCATGTGATTGCAGCTGCAATCAGTCTAGCCGAAGAAGACAGAAACATCATGTCCTTAATCGCCGACGAACTCAATATCTCTGCCGGAGCCCTTTCGACCGCCGTCAACACTTTGACACGAAAAGGCTATCTCGAACGTGTTCCGAGTGAGAAAGACCGTCGCATAATCTTTGTTCGCGCAACGGAAAAAGGACTGGATGCCAACCGAATCCATACCGAGTTTCATGAAGATATGCTCGAGCACATCGCAAAAGAGCTCGATACGGAAGATATCGATGTTCTCACTCGCTCACTCGAACGACTCTCTTCGCTTTTCGACACCCTCGCCCACCAAAAAAGGAGAACTGAATGACAGTCATTATGACGGACAGCACAAGTGACTTCACCCTCGATGAGGCAAAGGAACTCAATGTCGAGATGATTTCACTGAAAGTCAATTTTGGCAGTGAATACTTCGCCGATAAGACCGAGATCAGCGCCGAGGATTTTTACGAGAAGATGAAAAACACCGAACAGCTTCCCACAACCTGTTTGGTCAGCGTGGGAGAGTTCATCGATGTCTTCAACGCCCATCCGAACGAGGAGATCGTACTCATAACTCTTTCATCGGAACTCAGCGGCACGAATAACTCGGCGCATATGGCGAAAGACCAACTGAAGCGTGACGATATCCTTATCGTCGATTCCCGTACTGCGGCAATCGGACTCAATTTGCTCGTGCGCCTTGCGGTCGACATGCGAACGCAGGGAGTTCTTGCGCGAGATATCGCTTATCACATCGAACAGATCTGTCCGCGCGTAAGAGTTATCGTAGTCCTCGAGACGCTTGAAAACCTCATAAAAGGGGGCCGTCTTTCAAGCACCAAAGGGAGAGTCGCAACCATGCTCTCTCTCAAACTGATTATCGAAGTAGATAACGGAATCGTTCATGACATCGGAAAAGCCCGCGGATTTAAAACCGCGATGAGGAAGGCGGCTGATATCGTACATGCCGATGAGATGGACAAGTACTATCCCATCGCTTACGCCAGCGCCCTCAACGAGGAGGGACTTGCAGCATTCGTCGCCCTGATAGGCCGAGACGGTGTGCATATGTCGCTCGGTAGCGTGGTCGGCGTTCACACCGGCAGCGGTGCCGTAGCCGTCGCTTACTTCAGAAAATAACGCGCCTCTGCACACAAGAGCGCCTCCGCATAAAATACAGGCATCGAGATCACTCGGCGCCTGTATTTTTGTTTGTCATTTATAGGCAATTATCTATCCACATCGTTATGCATCATGTCATAACCGAGAAAGGATAATCGCCTAAAACAAACAATCCGAAACGGTGCGGGTACTGCAATGAAAAAATCTTTGATGCAAAATCAGCTTATCGACTGGAACATTTTCGGCAGACAAATCAAGAAAGCCCGCAAATCGGCGGGCTTTTCGAATGTGGCTTATTTCGCCGAGTACCTCAAAGATGAAACCGGTGTGGAGCTCTCCTCTCGCACTCTGTATAAAATCGAGTGCGGCAAAACCTGCCCGACATCCGAGGCGCTCATCGCACTTCTCATCGCACTGCCGCGCGAACGTCACGGGGACATCTTGGCGAATTCCTTCATCGGCGCGGCGAAAGATCAGGAGTTCGCAATCGTCTCCCTGCGTCCGAGAAATCAAGAATCCAAATAGTCTTTCAATCGACGGGGAGATTTATCCGCCATATCGAGCAATTGGCAGGAACCCTCCAAAACCGAAATCCACCGATACGCATCATCCAAGGATTGAGCGCACGCGAAAGGTCCGTGCCCGCGCAACACCGCAATCGAATTGGTGACGAGCGCTTTCGATATGAGACCGGCGGCTGTCTCCGAGCCGATGGTGGTCTTTGAGGTGAGAACGGGAACCTCGGGGATGAAAAGACGCGCCTCGGAGTCGAGGGGTCTGATGACATCGTCGATCATCGAACGAAATACCGTATGAAGAGAGTGGGCGTGCACGACGGCGCGCGCGTCGGTCGCATGATATATGGCGCGATGTACTACGAGCTCGCTCGATGCCCGGGTGTCGAGCGCCGAAGTTTTTGCATAAGACACCCGCACTATGTCGGTTTCCTTCAGACGGCCAAGCTGAGAGCCGGTGCGGGTAATGTAGATATCATCGCCTTCACGCACACTCATATTTCCGCCATGGCTCGAAATCATATGTGCGAGAAATATGTCCCGTCCGATAGCACGAAACATTTCATAGCGCACCGCATCCGTCTCATTCATTGACGATTCCTCTCAGACATTCACGACAGCGAGCCGCCGGAAATTCTTCCGACGGCTCTCCTGCTTGGTCCGATATGACATTAAAGAGTGAAGTCGGCCTCACCGTTAAAGACCGCAATGCCCTCTTCGGCACTGTGGTCGCCGAGGGTGATGGCGCTGATTGCCTTGGTCAGGCGAACGGCCTCCTCAAGAGAACGCTGGTGGATGTTGCGACCCGTCGCATTTCCACACGCACCGCCGATATGGATTTGTTCCCACAACTGGCGGAGGAACACGTCTGCTTCGACCGACGAGCCACCTGCACATACGAGGCCGCAGCGACCGGAAGCATTCGAAGCCTCGACGAGCTTTTCGGCAGATGACGCCTCGTCATCGCCTTTGGGAGGATTGACCTTGACGAAATCGGCGCCCAAGCAAAGCGCAGCACCACAGGCGCCGGCAATCAAGTGCGCATCTTTCTCGTTTTCCACGGCCTTACCGCGCGGGTAAATCCACAACACGACGATGAGACCGGCCGCGTGCGCTTGAGCGATGAGTTCGCCGGCTTCGGCGAGCATGGTCGACTCGAACTCCGAGCCCAGATAGAGGGTGTAACCGACGCCGACGACATTCACGCCGTTATTGACGAGCTCGAGCACTGCCTCGAAAGAAGTGAGCTGCGGAGAATAGGGGTCCTCTTGGCTCGTGGGAACGAGATTGGTCTTCGAGTTCATTTTCACCAAATAGTTGATGTCGGGATAGTCGGCGGCATACTGCGCAATCAAACCGCGCTGCCCGGCCAAAATGCCGATGGCGCCCTTCGAACCGATTTCAAAGAGATGGTCGGGCTTGCCGTCCGCCTCATCGATGCCTTTTCCGTAGAAGTCACCGTTGAGATGCTCGATTTTTTGGTCGCACGCAAAAAGCATCAGACGACCGGTGCCACGGGTTGCTTTCAGGTAGTTGGAAACGTATGCGGAACGAGCTTCCGCGGAAACATCTGCAGGAACACGAACCTGCGCTTCAGTAATCTTAGGCATATGCCCTCCTCGATTCATCGACGGGCCGCAAAACGGCCTTCTACTAAAAGTGATGCATGTGATTGCACCACCGTTACTGACGATATCAGATTACGCTATGGGCCTTGTTTTTTCCAGTCTCATCGGCAAAGAAGCATCACACGCCGTGCATATGGGGATGCATGTGCTGTTCGCCTAAGTGTCTGTGCGCATGTTCATGAATGAGATTGACCTCCAAAAGAAGGTCGCGCAAAGCAAATACTTCCTCGGGTGTGCCGTCGGCGCATACCCGGTGCTCCTCGGAGAGCACTATCATGCGATCGGCGACTTCTGCGGCAATCGAGAGATCATGTGTCGCGATGACGACGGTATCGCCGGCGGCTTTCATATCGGCGAGCACGTCGAGGAGCCACACTTGGCTTCGCGGATCGAGCGCGCCGGTCGGCTCGTCCAAAAGCAAGACATGGGGCCGCATGGTGAGAACCGCTCCGATCGAGACACGCTTTTTCTCCCCACCCGAAAGCGTATAAGGCGCGCGATCGAGGAGCTTTTCGATACGCAGTGCCGCGGCGACTTGCGAGACGCGCTCCCGCACTTCGTCTTCCGAAAGACCGAGTTGAAGCGGGCCGAACGCCAGCTCATCAAATGCATTACTGCAAAAAAGTTGGACGTCGGCATCTTGGAACACGAAGCCCACGCGGCTGCGGAACGCACGGCGAAAATCGGGGTCCTCCAACGCGTCCTCGGTCAGCTGCGCGCCGAAAGCGATTATTTCTCCCGCCGAAGGAAACACGAGACCGTCGAGAAGTTTGAGAAACGTCGATTTTCCACTTCCGTTGGCTCCCACGATGACGACTTGCTCCCCGCAACCGATGGACACATCGATATCCGTCAAGCTTTCGACACCTTTTCGATATTCTTGGTGTATCCCCTTCAACACGAAGTCTGTCATCTCATTACCATCCGATCGATTCCGATGAAAAGGACTGCGATTCCCGCCGAGAGCGCCACGTAAGACCGGTCGCGCACCGTCGCTGATGTTCGGTGCAGGACACGCATCGACCCCGAATAACCGCGGGCAAGCATCGCATCGTAGACATCGTCTGCCGTCTTAACCGACTTTTGCAAAACGAATGCGATACGCTCTGTGACCCATCGTCTGTTTTCCGCCGTTGTGCCCTTTCCGAGCGTTCGACTTTCACGGGCCAAGTGAATCTGTTCCACGGTGCGCATCAAAGACACGATTTGCTTTTGGGCCATGGCCAATGTGGCGACGATGATATCGGGCACTTTCATTTGGCTGAGTGCACTCAAAAGATCGGTCCAGCGCATCGTCCACACGATAAGAAGTGCGAATCCCGCACTGGCCACGACGCGCAATATGAGCGTGACGGCGCCGAGCGCACCGGGTTGGGTTATCGCAACCGGTCCGAGTTGAAACAAAACCGGTCCGGGCGTGATGAACTGCGTGGCGGCAGGCAAGGCCAGCAGTGTCGCGAAGAGACCGGCGGAACCCCAGAGTTTACGCGCGAACGACGCCGGATCGACGGCTGAAAACGATGCCAGCACGAGCGCGAGAATCGACATCGCCGCAAGGAGCCACGGGGAGCGCACGACACTTGCGGTGACTGAAAAGATGAGAATCGCGCCGAGCTTGGAACGAGGGTCGATTCCTTGTAGGAAACCCTTTTCAGCAGCTATTTCCTCGTTTTCCAAAACCTCTACGATATGGTGCCCTATCGAATCGGCAGTACGACGCGCAAGTGACTTGCGCGGTTTGCCTCGATTATTGTTCATCATCATCTATTTTTCTCGAAGAGATGAGCTTTCCCATTCCCCAAACAACGACGATGCACAATGAGGCGCCCACGATGGCTGAAAACAGATAGCCGACAAACGGATTCCTGATGAAAGCCGGAGCATAAGCGGGAATCGCCGCGGTCCAAAAAGCGCTGAGCTTCTCAAGACCGACAGGTACCGACAACTTCAATTGCGAAGCGAACTGATTGACGCCCCACTCCCCCCATGCGGTGCCCTGCGCAAGCACGCCGATCGGAGTCAGCAACACGAGTGCGGCAAATCCCGCCCACACCCAACGAAGCGATTTCGACGCCGGTTTCATAGCGAGCAACGCGGATTCTTGTTTGGCGAGCGCCGCCACCACTCCCATCGTCACAATCGCCTCGACCGGGCCGAAAAACAAGAGGTGTTCGGTAAACATCGCCGTAACGGCTACTTTGAGCGGATACGGAGCATACAGCGGAGCGCCCGATGCCGTGTGGGCGATCAGCGGCTGGATTCCGAATTCGACACCGGCGACGATAGCGGCGACCACTATCGCCACATACGACGCCACGCCCGAAGCTGCAATTTTCCTGTTGATTTTTCCGCTCTTTCCGACGACGAGACGATAGAGGTAATATCCGACGAACGGCATCACCACAGCCATGTTGAAACAGTTCGCCCCGAGCGCGGTTATACCGCCGTCGCCGAATAATAGCGCCTGGATCGTCAAAGCAATCGAGACCGATATCGTGGCGGCCCATGGGCCCAAAAGTATCGCGATGAGCGTCGCGCCCACGGCATGTCCCGTCGAACCTCCGATGACTGGAACGTTGAACATCATGATGATGAAGGCAAACCCGGCGGCAAGCGCCATTAAAGGAATTTGTCGCGCTTTCAATGATTTCTTGACTTTGGATGCCGCTACGGCCCAAATCGGAATCATCACCACGTCGAGAACCATATATGTCTGCGGTCCCAGATACCCATCGGGAATGTGCACGGCTTTTCCTCCCCTTTTTTCTAAACTTGAGTACCGGTCGTCGTGGTCACCAATTTTCCGTGTTTTACCCCTTTGGTACCGAGCAACTCATCGGCAATCAGCCGTACTTCCTTGTTCGAACCTCGAATGATGAGAACTTCAAGACAGTTGTGAGCATCGAGATGGACATGGGTCGCCACGATGATGTTTCGAAAATGGGCATGCTGCAAGTCATCGAGTTTATCGGAAAGGTTATAGGCATGGTGGTCGAAAACCATCGTCACTGTTCCCACGATCTCCTCATCCGATTCTTCCCACCGGGACTCTATGAGTGCGTCCCGCACCAAGTCGCGCACGGCCTCGGAGCGATTGGTCACTTGCCCGCGTCGTGCGACGAGTCCGTCGAACTTCAGAAGAAGATCTTCATCCATTGCCACGCCGAACCTCACCAATTTCCCCATGTGATTCTCCCCAACCGTTTCTGTAGTAACACGTTTGCAGAAATTATAGCACTAGAAAATTGCACGGAGGGATTCAACCTTTGCAAACGGCAAAGAATGCAACGCTATGCAGACAGTAGGTTTTTATGCATATGTCGATGAGGAATATGGGTGAGTTCGGACATGAACTCTTCACCGTCATCTTCATAGCCGAGAGACCCATAAAACCCGTAAGCCACCGAACGGGATTCGAGCCAGAGACGTGAAGCGCCCTGGTCCAAAGCGAGCTCCTCGACAATCGTCATGAGCTCACGGCCGACTCCTCGCCCCTGCGCATTCTTCGCAACGGCGACTTGCCGAACTTGCCGGCTCGACGGATCGTTGTCCGTCACAGGCATCAAGCGGGCGATGCCCATGATTTCATAGGCGGAATCGATTTTCAGCAAAAACTCTCCACCGCGTTCTTGGTGAAACCAGTTATCGGCCGCCTTATCGACTCCGAAATCCTTATACAGGACATCGTAAAGCAATTCTCGCACAGAGCTCGGAGCACCAACGACTTCAATGATTTCTACGCTCAACTCGACTCCTTAGCACCGGAAAAAATTCCAGATATGAAGTGTAACCCAAAAATCAACTTTGATAAATATGTAATTTCGGGATAGGCGCGGCGTACTGCCGCTTAAAGACGGAAGCGTCCATGCGACGGATTGCATTCTCGACCTCTTCTTCGCTGAATCCTCCGTCGACAAGGTCGGCTCGGCTGACGCCTTTGTCCACATACAGATAATATATGGCGTCGAGCACTTCATAGGGAGGAAGCGCATGGCGATCGAGTTGTCCCGGAGAGAGTTCGGCGCTCGGCTCTTTTTCAAGAATCTCGGTCGGAATGAGCATATGCGACGAAGTCGAATTCCTCCACCTGCACAGCTCGTAAAGATGTGTTTTATAAAGCGCACCGACCGGATCATAGCTTCCGACCATGTCGCCGTAGAGAGTCGCATACCCTGCGAGAGCTTCGCTTTTATTCCCCGTCGCCAGCACGAAATAGCCGAACTTGTTCGAAAGCGCCATAAGCAACGTGCCACGAATACGCGCCTGAAGATTTTCTTCGGTGATATCGGTTTCACAGTCTTGAAAAACCGGGGCGAGCGCTGCTTTGAACGCATCGAAAACAGGGGTGATCGGAATGAGATCGGTTTGGATACCGAGTTGCGAAGCCAACGTGAGCGTATCGGTGATGCTACCTTGCGAAGAGTACGGCGAAGGCATCAGCACACCGTGTACATGCTCGGCGCCGAATGCATCGACGGCGATGACGGCGGTGGCGGAGGAGTCCAGCCCACCCGAAAGCCCGATGACGACATCGGTGAATCCGGCTTTTGAAACAGCCTTTGCGGTTTGATCGACTAAAGACTCCCAAACGGAGGGACATTCCAAGGTCAGTGCGGGAAGTTGAAATGGTTGAGTCATGAGAGGCAGGTCTCCTTAAGCGTTGTTTTCCTGTCTCTCATGATACTCAATAATTGTTACGACTCTTTTTCGAACTTTAATTGCAAGAACAACTTTTGTTTTTCCCGCAATACTGCTCGCACAAGCCGATTCAAGACTACCGAACGGTTCGCAACTACTTGGCGGTATAGACCGAGTCGTTGTATTGAATCGCGCTCTTGAGATAGCCTTTGCCGACCATCCACTTTACGACGTCTTCGAATTGTTTCTGATCGGGCAACGCGGTCTTTGGATACGTGCTTACTTTATAGGTGGTCTTCAAAGGATCGGGGAGTTTGGCGTTTGTCGCCAGAAGTGAACGATAGGAATCCGGATTGGCATTGATTTTATCGACGCCTTGATTCCAGCAAGACAGCAATGTCTTCATATCTTTCGAAGCCCCGCTCGACTGCAAATACGTATCGCTGAACTCGAGAACGGTTGAAGTGTAGGCCGATGACTGTTGTCTAGAAAGCAAGGGAGTGGCTCCGCTTGCCTGTGCAAGGGTGAAGAACGTCCACGGAAGAACGGCGGCGTCGATCTTATTCGAAGTCAGCATCTGGAAACGAACGGGGAGTTTCTTGATTTCCTCGGTCTTGATTTTGTTTGCGGGCACACCGGCATCGGTGAGCGCTTTGTCATAGACGTACTCGACAACCGTGTTTGACGAGCAGCCGGTCTTTACACCTGCGAGCTGTTCGATGCCGGTGATCCGGCTCCCCTTGCTAGCTATGATTCCAACAGGAGCTCCCTGCAACATGACGGTGACGGCGCGCATTTTCGTACCCGCTGCGGAAAGTTGCAGCGCAACAACCATGTCGGACATCATGCCGTCGATGTCACCGGCGGTCATGGCGGCGACTTGTTCTTGCGACGATTGGAAGGTGATTATCTGGACATTCAGACCGGCTTTCTTGAGAATCCCCTCTTTTTGCGCAACCCACAGAGGCAAAATGTCGTCTGTTTGAAGGGTTCCTATTTTAATGGTCTTATTCACTGCCGTCGTGGTTTTCGCCGCACCGTTGTTTGCGGTAGACGAACTGCCGCACGCGGTGAGCAGACCGGTGAGCATGACGAGCGAAAGAACGAGTACGAGAATCGAGAAACTACGTTTCATTACTACTCCTTAAAATAAATGACCGGACAGTCAGAAAGTATAGTAGAATCTGACTAGTCGGTCAACAATTATATGCTTATACTTGTATCCGTCCGTTCAACACGAAGAGAACCCCGTTCAAGGCGAGGCTCCACACCTCATCGGCGTGGACCCCTCTTCCCCTCGTTCACTAAGGAAAAAACTTACGATGAGTTCTCCAAACAGCAAAAGGCACTTCTCAAAACTCACGCTTGCCGACGCGTTCACGCTTGCCGAGCCCCCATCATGGGTGGCGTCGATTTTGCCCGTATTATTGGGCGGAGCACTGAGCCTTTCTCTGGGACACTCACAGCTCAGCGGTGCACCGCTGAGTCGCTCACTCCTTATCTTCTTTTTGATGCTCGTGACTTCAATACTCGCCCAATCATCGGTAAACGTTCTCAACGACTATGCGGATTTCGTCAAAGGCACAGACTCGGCAGAAAACTCCATCAACTTGACGGATGTTCCGATAATTCACAGAAACCTCAATCCGAAAAGCGCACGAAACGTTGCACTCGTCTATCTGGCGTGTGCGTTGATTGCCGGCCTTAGCGTAGTCGCGCTCACGGGGTGGATACTTCTCATCATCGGACTTGTGGGAGCGGCCACCGGGGTCGGCTATTCATTCGGACCGAAGCCGATTTCCTATTTGCCGCTCGGTGAATTCATCTCCGGCTTCGTCATGGGCGAGCTCATCACATTCGCGACATATTACGCACTCACTTCCAACTTGAATTGGAATGTATTGTTCTGGACACTTCCGGTATTTTTCGGTATCGCCAACATCATGCAGACAAACAACACCTGCGATATCGACCGAGACACCGAGGCCGGCAGAAAAACTCTTCCCATACTTTTGGGGAAAAAGAACAGTGCACACATGATGGCCATTACGAACATGGCCGCGCTTGCCATCGCGCTCGTGTTCACGTTGAATCATGCATTTCCTTGGGGTCTTATCCTTATGTTAATAGTCACTGTGATTCAATCGCGTGCTATCGCAAAAATCTATAATTTCGACTACAATTACAAAACACGACCCCAAGCGATGAAACTTGCCATGATGCAAGTCGTATTCATCAATGCCTTTTATATTTTCGCCCTTTTGATTGGAGTACTCAGTTAATGATTTTGCCGGACGCATTCACCATAACTCCCAAAGAAAAAGAAGCATTCGTCTACGATTGCTTTCAAAACATCAGCGAAACCTACGATAAAACAAACGACGTCATCAGCTTCGGTATCCACCGCTTTTGGAAAGACGCGATGATAAAACGCATCGTCGCCTTCGCGCCCAAAGACATTCTCGATGTGGCAAGCGGCACCGGGGATGTCGCTCTTTGGATTGCGGAAAAGAACCCCCAGGCTCACGTCGTCGGAAGCGATTTCAGCGAAAACATGCTCGTCGTCGCCGAAAAACGACGCGCCGAGCAGAAGTTGGATAACGTCTCGTTCCAATGCGAAAATGCCATGGAAATGAGTTTTGAAGATAACTCGTTCGATGTGGTCGTCGTCTCACTCGCTCTGCGCAACATGCCCGATTATCGTCAAGTGGTCTCTGAAATGACGCGCGTCTTGCGCCCCGGAGGTCAGTTCTTCTGCATCGACACGTCATGGCCCACAAACCCAATCGTCAAGCCGTTCTTCGGGCTATATTTCAGCCACATCATGCCTTTGCTGGGAAATGCCGTCGCCCACGCGCCTGTAGAATACCAGTGGCTCAATGCCTCGACGAAAGCGTTCTTGTCAAAAGATGCGCTTGCGGATTTGATGCGTTCGTGCGGACTGGTGAACGTGAATTATAAGAGCCATATGCTCGGTGGAGCGGCCACGCATAACGGAACGAAACCGATTTAACACAAATCGGCTATCCCTCGGGAATGCATGAAAATCGCTCGCTGCGAACTTCCGCCTATTTGAACCTCGCCTTAAGCTCCCCGGCCAAGTCTTGCGGCGTGATATCATGGCGGGCACAGTTGACGAGCACATGGTACAACAGATCTCCGACTTCATACTGCAGGTGATCTTTTTCACCGTCTTTGGAGGCCATGATGACCTCGGCTGACTCCTCACCGATTTTTTTGAGCACTTTGTCCTCGTGCGCAGTGAGCAGGTAGGCGGTATAGCTTTTCTCGGGGTCTGCATCTTTTCTGCCCTGGATGGTCTCCCACAACGTATCGATGACCGTTCCGAAATCCGATGTTGCCATAGGTCATGACTCCTTTATGTCGAATCGACGATAGAAACAACTCTTCGCTCCCGTGTGGCACGCCACACCTGCACCGAGAGGAATCACTTTGAGCAAGACGGTATCGGCATCGCAGTCGTACCACGCGCTTACCACCTGCATGATATTACCGCTCTGCTCGCCCTTCATCCACTGCGCGCCGCGCGACCGCGAATAGAACCACGCACGACGCTCATCGAGAGTGCGGATGAGCGCTTCCTCGTCCATATAGGCGAGCATGAGTACCTCGCCGGTATTTTCATCCTGCACGATGGCCGGCAAGAGCCCGTCGGGGTCGAACCGCATATCGGTGGTCGAGAGATTTTTCTTTTCAAAATCGAGTGGCTCCATGCTATCGACCATCCTTTACGTAATCGAGGCGAACGCTCACTCCCGCGGCACGCATCGCTTGTTTTACTTGTGTGACGCTCAGCTCGCCGAAGTGAAACACGGATGCGGCCAGCACGGCGTCGGCGTCAGCTTCGATGACGACTTCGGCGAAATCATCGAGCCTGCCGGCACCGCCACTTGCTATCACCGGAACATCGACCTGCCTTGTGACGGCACGCGTCAAGTCGATGTCGAAACCCTCTTTCATCCCGTCGCAATCCATGGAGGTGAGCAGCAGTTCCCCCGAGCCGAGCCTCGTGGATTCTTTCGCCCACTGCACCGCATCGATTCCGGTGTTGATGCGCCCGCCGCTTGTGAACACTTCCCACCGGGCAGGCATTGAACCGGGAACTTTCCGCGCATCGATGGCGACCACGATACACTGCGATCCGTAGATGGCGCTGGTCCTGGATATGAGCGAGGGGTCATTGACTGCGGCACTGTTGAGCGATATCTTATCGGCGCCGGCGGCAAGCATAGCTCTGATGTCTACTGCACTACGCATGCCACCACCCACCGTGTAGGGGATGAAACATTCCTCGGAAGTGCGTGATGCGACATCGAGCATGGCGGGGCGCTTATCGCTTGTAGCCGTGATATCGAGAAACACCACCTCGTCGGCTCCGCCTTTGTCATAGGTCGCAGCCATTTCCACCGGGTCACCGGCATCGCGCAAATTGATGAAGTTCACGCCCTTGACGACGCGCCCGTCGGTCACGTCCAAACAGGGAATCACCCGCTTCATCAGCATGGCGCACTCCCGCTTCCACGTGTTTCGGTGGCGTTGTCTGCACTGAAAACCGCAAGCGCCTCGGGAAGTGTGAAGGCTCCTTCATACAGTGCCCTTCCCGTGATCACACCTTCTGCGACCGTATCGCCGGCCGCTTTTATTTTCTCGAAATCATGCAAGGTCGAAACTCCTCCGCTCACAATGACGGGAAAACCGGCGGCAACTGCCACCTGAGAATACAAATCCATATCGATTCCGGTTTGCATACCATCGCGCGAGATATCGGTGTACACCAGGTGAGAAAGCCCCAGAGTCGAGAGTTGCACCACAAGATCGATCGAGGAGATTTCCGTGGTATCGATCCAACCTTGCGTGGCGACCAGACCGTTTTTCGCATCCACACCCGCAACGAGATGTTCGCTCCCCAACTCCGAAACGAGTTTTTGGACGAAATCGAAATCCGTGGCGAGTTTCGTTCCGATGACGACTCGAGCCACTCCCGCCTCGAGCAAGGCGACGGCTGTCTTCAGCGTTCGCACGCCTCCCCCCACTTCGATGGGCACGCCGATCTCCCGCGCAATCGAAGATACGATTTCGATGTTCTCGGGGTTTCCCGTGCGCGCACCGTCGAGGTCGACGATATGGATCCCGCGCGCTCCGAGTTCGGCCCACTCGAGCGCCTGCGCACATGCGCTGTCGTTGTACACGGTCACGCGTTCGTAGTCGCCTTGTGCCAACCGGACCGCCTGCCCCCGAAGGATATCTATTGCGGGAAATACCAGCATCTCAGCTCAACTCCCCGGTAACGATTGCACCGAAATTGGACAACATCCTCAAACCCAGTGTCGAGGATTTTTCGGGATGGAATTGAACGGCATACAGGTTTCCCTGGTTGAGCGCACAGGGCAGCGTCGAACCGTACTCGACGTGACCTGTCACATCGGATTTGTGGACAAGGTCGCAGTAATAGCTGTGCACGAAATAAAAAGCGCTGTTGTCGGGTATCCCCGCGAAAAGCGGGTTCACATTCGCGGCCGCATAGTCGACGGTATTCCACCCGATATGGGGAATCTTGATGCCGGGGACGCTCGGAATCGGACGGCACACCCCTGAGACCAAGCCGAGCCCTTCGTAGTCGCCGTTTTCAAGACTCGAATCCATAAGGAGCTGCATCCCCAGACAAATCCCGAGCAGAGGCGTTCCCGCCTCGACTCTTTTAAGAATCGATTCGAGGAGCCCGCTCTCTTTCAAGTGAACCATCGCATCTCGATACGCACCGACACCGGGCAAGACGAGACCATCCGCCTGTGCGACGGTAGCCGCGTCGCGTGCAATGACGACACCGCCGACTCCCGCATTCTCGAAGCCCTTTTGCACACTGCGCAAGTTGCCCATGGAGTAATCGATTATCGCAATCACAGGCTGCCCTTCGTCGAAGGGACGCCGCTGACTCGAGGGTCGAGCGCGACGGCAATACGTAATGCGCGTGCAACCGCCTTGAAGGCAGCCTCGATGATGTGGTGACTGTTCTCACCGGAAAATGACATGATGTGGAGTGTCAAGCCGACTGACCCGGCGAACGCGATGAAAAACTCCTTGGCGAGCGTCGTGTCGAATGTCCCGATGAACTCGATGGGAAGATCGACATCGTAGTGACACTGTCCGCGACCGCTGATATCTATTGCCGCCAAAACGAGTGCCTCATCCATCGGCACGACGGCATCCCCAAAACGCGTGATGCCCCGTTTGTCGCCGAGCGCCTCAGCGCACACCGAGCCCAGCACGATACCGACATCCTCGACCGTGTGATGCGCGTCGACTTCGAGGTCGCCTTCCGCTCTCACGACCAAGTCGAGGGACGCATGGCGACCGAACGCATCGAGCATGTGATCGAAGAACGGGATTCCCGTCGAAATGTCTGTTTTCGAGGTGCCGTCGAGGTTGAGAGTGACGGTGATATCGGTTTCCTTCGTCGTGCGGCTCAAAGAAGCACTACGCTCGGCATTAGACATTTCGCGCCTCCTCACGCTCGACGATTTCTCTCACCGCGGCGATGAAAGCCACATTGTCCGATTCCGTACCGACCGTCACGCGCAGGCACCCTTCGAGCCCCGGCGCACGTGAAAAGTCGCGAATGTAAATCGAATAATTATAGAACAGGTCACGCCAGACAATCGAGGCATGATCCATACGGAACATGACGTAGTTCGCATCGCTCGGAAACACTTTGACGCCTTCAATCGCCGAGAGACCCTCGATGATTTGGGCTCTGCCTCGGACGAGTTCTTCGATGGATGTCTCGAACAAAGCTCGATCGCGATACACCACCTGAGCGACCCATTGGGAAAACGCGCTCACCGAATACGGCTGGCGCACTTTGAGAAACTCTCGGATCACCTGCGTATCCGCCAAAATATAACCGACGCGTAACGCCGCCAAAGAGAATGCTTTCGAAAAGGTTCGTAAAATCACCAAGTTGGGGTATCTATCGAGGTAAGGGCGCACCGTGGTGCGCGAAAACTCGAAATACGCCTCGTCGACGCACACAAGCGCATCACTGCAGCCCAAAAGTTCGAGGAGGAACGCTTCGTCGGTCAGGTTCCCGGTGGGATTGTTGGGACTGGCTAAAATAATCAGGTCGATGTCGCCTTGAGCCAAACGCTTGCGCGTCGCCTCCTGATCGATTTCGAAGTTTTCATCGCGCGGAATCGAGACCACCTCGGTCCCGGTGATTTTCGCATAATTCTCATACATGGAAAATGTCGGGGGGAAGTTCATGAATTTGCGCCCGACGCCGCCCCATGTCAAAAACATATTCATCAGCAGTTCGTCGCCACCGTTGCCGATCAATACATTATCAGAGTCGAGACCGTTTGCTTCGGCGATCAACGCACGCAAACGCGGTGCCGTACCATCCGGATAACGGTTGAACTGGAACTGATCGAGGTGGTTGGCAATGCGTTCCTGGAGTTCTTTGGGCAAATTGAGCGGGTTTTCATTGGCCGAAAGAAGCATATCGGCCTTAACCTCTTTCGCGTCATACGGTATCAGGCCTTCGAGTTCTTTTCGTGCGGGACGCAAACTTCCCTGTTTCACGTGTCTACCCTTCCTGTTTATTCGATGCATCTTCTTCATCGATTTCCTCTGCGTGTTCTCCTTCGTCGGAAAACGCGTCGAGCATCTCCAGCCGCAAGGTGACCGAACGACCGTGCGCCCACAGCTCTTCTTTTTCAGCTATTTGTGTGACAACGGGCCCGTCGGTATCGAGCGCTTCGAGCGAATAGCTCAAAACACTGCTCCGCTTGGTGAAATCATCGACACTGAGCGGTGAGGAAAAGCGAGCGGTCCCGCCGGTCGGCAGCACATGGTTGGGCCCGGCGACATAGTCGCCGATCGCCTCGGGAGTCCAGGGGCCCAAGAAAATCGCCCCGGCATTGTGAATGTCTCCGAGAAGTTCGAGGGGATGTTCCATATGGACTTCGAGGTGCTCGGGGGCGATGAAGTCGGATACCGCCAATGCATCGGCAGTATCGGCGCACACTATGACCACACCGTTATCTCTCAGTGATGCGGTTGTGATTTCTGCGCGCGTCGACTCCTCCATCAAGACATCGATCGATTGCTCGACCATTTCGACCATGTCGGGATCGGTGGTGACCAAATAGGTCGCCGCACGCGGGTCATGCTCGGCTTGAGCCATCATGTCGATGGCGACAAACGCCGGAATCGATGTCTCATCGGCTAACACCAACACCTCGGAAGGACCGGCGATCATATCGATTCCCACATCGCCGCTGACCAATTTTTTGGCAGCCGCGACATAGGCGTTTCCGGGGCCGACGATTTTATCGACCGCTGCAATGGTATCCGTACCGTATGCCAAAGCGGCCACGGCCTGCGCGCCGCCGACTTTGTAAATCTCGCTCACTCCGGCGATCGAAGCCGCCACGAGCGTATAAGGAGAAATCGATCCATCCTTTTGCGGAGGAGCCACCATGGCGATTTCCTCGACGCCGGCACACACCGCCGGCAGCGTATTCATCAGTACCGTGGAAGGGTATTGGGCGCGACCGCCGGGGACGTAGATTCCCACACGTGCAAGCGGCGTCACCTTCGAGCCGAGAAATATTCCGCCTTGCTGAGTGGTGAACCAGCTTTGCTGCACCTGGCGCAGATGAAAGTCACGAATCTGTTCTGCGGCGAAAGTCAGCGCCGTGATGAAGCTTTCGTCGACTCTTTCGAATGCCTCATCGATTTCTGCTCGGGTGACGCGCAGATCGCCGAGAGTGTTCTTCGAAACGCCGTCGAACTTTTCACCGTATTCGAACAGCGCCTCATCCCCACGAGTTCGGACATCTCGAACTATCGAAGCGGCGACGGCGATGATATCGTCATCGATGCCGCCCGAACGCGCCAAAACGGCGGCTGTGAGGCGTTCTCCTCGTGCAAGGTCGATTCTTCGAAGTTTCACCTTTACCTGCCTTCTTCCACGAGGTCATATAAGATTTTTGCAAGATTGGAAACACGCTTATCGGTACGCGCCGATGCGGGGTTCGCCACAAAACGCGCGGTGCTCGGGGTGACGTCTTGAATAGCCACGAGATTATTCTCGCGCAAAGTCGTCCCCGTGGCGGTTATATCGACGATGACATCCGAAATTCCGATGAGCGGCGCCAACTCTATATTGCCGTTGAGCTTCACGATTTCGGCTTGAATGCCGAGGCTGTCGAAATACCGACTCGTTAAACGCGGATATTTCGTCGCCACACGAACGCAGCCCTGTCGCAACGCACGCTCACCGAGAGTTTGCGTGTCGTAGGCCGGCTGCGCGACGACGAATTTGCAGCCCCCGAACTTCAGGTCGACGAACTCGAGCAAAGGATAATCGGCTTCGACGAGAATATCTTTCCCCCCGATTCCGCAATCCACGGCTCCGTTCGCGACGTAGATGGCGACATCGGTCGGCTTTGCAATGATGTATTCGATCTCATCGGTCAATATTCGCAGCTGTCTCTTCGGATCACGCAATCCGGTGACATCGAGCCCCGCTTGCTCGAGCAAGTCGAGCGATCCCTCGAAAAGGGCTCCTTTCGGGACGGCGATGCGCAGATGATTACCCGTGCGATGAGAGTTGTTCGCACCCTCATCCTCGGAAAGCCGAAGCGCATTTTCAAGTCTTCCCAGATCGAAAGCGAAACCGGCGGCGGGCATAGCACGACCGAGGAGACCGACGACATTGTCATAGCGGCCACCGCTCCCTAAAGGAAGGCCGAAAGTCCTCGTGTACACCTCGAATACGAGCCCCGTGTAATAGCCCATGTCGAGCATGAGTGAAAAATCCACCGTCACGAAAGCGCCGTAGCCGCTTTGCTCCAAGGCGACGTATATTTTCCCGAGGGTATCGAGCGCCTCGATTGCTTGCCCGGTGACTCCGGCGGCGTCCAAGAGAGTGCGGCACTCCGCCAATGCCTCGGCACCACCGCGTATGAACGGCAATGCCGTCAAGCACGCGCGGACATTTTTCGGAATATCGCTTGCAGCGACAAGCTCGCGAACCGCAACGAAATCACCTTTGTGCGCGGCAGCCACCACATCGCGCCTCCAAAGAGAGGGGTCGGCACCCAAATAAGATCCATCAAGGCTCTCGATGCACCCCATGAATATCGCAACATTTCCTATATTCAGAGAAAAATCTTCAAGCCCCGCCGTCGCAAGCGCACCGAGGGCGAGTTTTACAACCTCGGTATCGGCCGCGACTCCGTCGGCGTCCAAAAACTCGATACCGATTTGCGTGATAGCGCGCGGTTGTCCACGTAAAGATTCTTGTTCACGAAAAACTTCGGTGCAATAGCGCAACCTGTAGGGACCGGGTATATTTTTGAAGCGCGTCGCTGCGACACGTGCGATGGGAAGTGTCACATCCACCCTGAGCGAGAGCAGTTCTCCGTCGACGTCGACGAACCGGAACGCATTCTCGAGAAGCGGACTCGTCGCGCCTTGATCGCCGGATCCGGCTGCCATGCAGTCGAGGCGCTCGGCGACCGGCGTATGTATCAAACGATAGTTTTGAGAGGAAAAATAGGCACCGATGGCAGAGCAGATCTGCTCACGCATCTCGGCTTCATCAAGCATGGTGTCGCGAAATCCGCGTGGCGTTCCCAGTTCCATGTAATCTCTTCCCCTATCCGTTATTCCCGACCATGAATGATACTTTACCACAGTAGAGTGCTAAAGTATAGGAAATATGCCCTCTCCCGCTTTGTCCCTCTACCGCACCCCTACCGACCCACTGCCGAAAATGAACGTCAGTTCGGCGAAAAGACCTTCAGCCTTCGAGTTGACATGCTCTTCCATGGTTACGACGATCGTTCTGTCTTCCTTTTCATCCAGCAAATGCAGTTCGACGATGTCCCTACCCGGATAGGCGAGCAAACCTCGCTTGAAATCATTCTTGAAAATATCTTGTCCGACGATTGTTGTAGACGCTTTGACGATGATTCGTTTCGGAATATCGGCGAATCGGGCACCGTCGAACGCCTTCACCTCTTGAACCATGAGCTTGACTCCGCGATCGTCACTTTCGACTTTTGCCCTCAGCAACACCACCGCATCTTCGACAATCAGCCCTCGGCACTTTTCAAGCGTCTTGGGGAAAATCACCGCTTCGATCGAGCCACCGAGATCTTCGAGCTGGCAGGTCGCCATCATGGCACCTCTTTTTGTGGGGCGAACAGATACTCCGGTCAACATCCCCGCAAAGCGATACGTTCTTCCGGTCTCGATATCATCTATTTGATCGAGCGAATAATCAGCCTGACTGTTTATGACCGCCTCGATTTCTCTGAGCGGGTGATCGGATACATATACTCCGAGCATCTCTTTTTCAAAAGATAGTTTGATTCTTTTGTCCCAATCGAAGGATTCGGGCTCGGGAACCTCTTCGGAAAATCCGCTGTCATCGTCGCCGAACAAATCGAACATCGAAAGCTGCCCTGCATCACGGTCCTTTTGTCGCTTCGATGCCGCCTCTAAAATTCCTCCCTCGTCGAGTTGTTCGAACAACTGGCGGCGCGGGTACCCCGTGGTATCGAACGCCCCCGCTTTGATGAGCGCCTCAATCGCCTTTCGATTGACCGATCGTGAATTGATGCGCTCGGCGAAATCATGGAGAGACTTGAATTCCCCGCCTTCCTCGCGAGCTGCGATGATGGCTTCGACGGCCGCCTCACCAACGCCTGAGATACCCGCCAACCCGAAGCGGATTCCCACATCGGGAATCGGCGTGAACGCGGAAAACGACGAATTGACGTCGGGAGGAAGCACGGCGATGTTTTCCTTCTTGCATTTATTGAGGTAGCCGACGATTTTGTCCTTGGAACCGATATAGCTCGTGAGAACGGCGGCCATCGCCTCAAGAGGCCAGTGCGCTTTGAGGTACGCGGTACGCATGGTGATGACGCCGTATGCGGCCGAGTGGCTTTTGTTGAATGCATACGCCGAGAACGGCAAAATGTCCAGCCACATTTTTTCGGCCATTTTCGGGTCGAAGCCGTTTTCCTTCGCGCCCTCCACCCAAGCCTTCTCGAATGTCTCGAGGAGGTCGAGTTTCTTTTTTGCCATGGCCTTGCGCAGCTTGTCCGCCTTTGCGGCGGAAAACCCGCACATCAGCATCGATACCCGCATGACTTGCTCTTGATACACGATGGTACCGTACGTCTCCTCCAGCAACGGCTTGAGGCGATCGTCGTAGTACGTGATCTTCTTTTCCCCGTTTTTACGCTTGACGAAGTCGTCGACCATCCCTGAGCCGAGGGGACCGGGTCGATAGAGCGCGAGAACGGCGATGATGTCGGTGAAATGGGACGGTTTCAGCCGTTTCAAAAGTGACTGCATCCCTCCGGATTCCACCTGAAAAACGCCGGCGGTCTCTCCCCTTGCAAGCAAATCGATTGCAGCCTTGTCATCGAGCGGGATTTCGCTTTCGACGATTTTCGTTCCGTAATTGCGCTCGATGCTCTTAATGGCTTCTTGGATGACCGACAAGTTGCGCAATCCCAGGAAGTCCATTTTCAGCAGACCCATTTCGGCGACCTGCGGACCGTTGTACTGCGTGACGACGGCCCCGCCCTTAGTGTCGTATTTCACGGGAACGTAGTTGCTTAAATCGTCTCGACAGATGACGACTGCGGCGGCATGCACGCCCTCGCCGCGGGTGAGTCCCTCTATGCTTTTCGCCGCATCGACGATACGATGCGTCTGCTCATCGGACTCATATTCGGCTTTGAACTCCTTGTTGCTCGCAAGCGCCTTCTCGATGGTGATGCCGATTTCGCTGCCGATGGACTTCGTAATCTTATCGGCAACGGCATAGGGGTAACCCATGACGCGGCCGACATCGCGGACGGCACCTTTGGCCTGCATCTTAGTGAAGGTTATGATCTGGGAGACTTTTTTCTCGCCGTATTTTTGACGAACATACTCGATGACTTCTTGGCGACGTCTGTCATCGAAGTCCATATCGATATCGGGCATCTCGGAACGCTCCGGGTTGAGGAATCGCTCGAAGAGCAAATCGTACTTCAAAGGATCGATATCGGTGATGTTGAGAGCGTAGGCGACGATGGAACCTGCGGCAGAACCTCGTCCCGGCCCGACGCCGATACCTTGGTCTTTGGCCCACTGGGTGAAGTCGGCGACAATCAAAAAGTATGCGGGAAATCCCTTGCCGACGATGACTTCCATCTCGTGCTCGAATCGCGCCAGGATTTCTTCGGAGAGCGGATCTCCGTAACGTTTTTTCAAACCCTCCACACAAAGCTCGCGAAGATAGGTGGCCTCGGTGTCTCCTTCCGGGACTCTAAAGGCCGGCAAGATCATTTTCCCGAACTCGATTTCGACGTTACATTGCTCGGCGATTGCCGCCGTGTTGCTCAACGCCTCGGGATAGGGACTGAGCGCGGCATTCATTTCCTCGGCCGTTTTCATATAGAATTCGTCGCACGAAAACTTGAACCTGTTGGGATCGTCGATGTTGGCGTTCGTGCCGATGCACAACAAGATATCTTGGACCGCCGCGGCTTCACGCGTGAGGTAGTGAATATCGTTCGTACCGACCAACCCGAGTCCCATTTCTTGGCCGAGGCTGGCGATGGCTTTGTTGAGCTGACCTTGCGTGACACCGAGGTTGGTGGTTATGTTTTGCTCTTGCACTTCCAAGTAAAAACAGCCCGGGTCGAACACGCGCGTATAATACTCCGCCCAGCGCCGTGCTTCATCGGCGGCACCGACTTCGAACGATTTGGGAATGACGCCGCTCAAGCATGCGGAGGTCGCGATAAGACCGCTCGAGTACTTTTCCAAAAGTTCGGCGTCGACACGAGGTTTGTAATAGTACCCGTTGACGGCGGCTTCGGAACAAATCGCCATGAGGTTTTTATATCCTTCATTGTTGCGCGCAAGCAGCAACAAGTGATACAGACTCGGCTTTCCGTTTCTCTCAACCCGTGAATTCGGCGTGAAATAGACCTCACATCCGATAATGGGTTTCACGCCTATATCGACGGCATTTTTATAAAAGTCGATTGCACCGTACATATACCCGTGGTCGGTTATGGCGAGCGCAGGCATATCCAATTCCTTGGCCCGCAACAACAAACTGCGCGTGGATGCGGCACCGTCGAGCATCGAGTACTCGGTGTGGGTATGCAAATGAACGAACGACGACATTAAAACTCCCTTGAATTATTCCGCAATACGAGAAAGTACGGTTTCGTAGCCGCCCTCGCCGTAATTGAGACATTTTGAAACGCGCGCCACCGTCGTTGCGGAGGCACCTGTTATTTTTTGAATGGACATATACAGCTCACCGGCGCTCAGCAAGCGTGCGACCTCGAGCCGTTGCGACATCTCTTGAATCTCTCGAAAGGTCGCCAAATCGACGAGAAGAGCATAGAGCTCATCGTTGTCATTAAGCGACCGAAGAGCCGTGAGGAGTTGTTCGACTTCGGGTGTTCTCACTTTGTCTTGACCGGGCATGGTATCGATCCTCACTACTTCATTGATTCGCTTTGTCGAGCGCCGACCGGACTTCCTTTATCGGCACACCCCAAATCCGTTGTCCGTATGTGCCGAACTCTTCCACCACGGCGAGTGCGGTTTTGGCGGTGACGAGATCGCCTTCAACCACACTGGCAATGGCAAGCTCGATGTTTATATCAGGTTGTTTGGGAAATGTTTTCGCCGCCTGTTCCAGCAGTATTTGGTGCAGTCTGTCGGCCGTCGAAGCTGCAACACCGCGCTGCGTTTTTGTAAAGCCGGCTTTATAGGCGGCGTTCGCATAAACGAGCGTGTAATAGGGGTTCGTTTCATCGCCCGTCTCAGCCGATTCGGTCTTCAGCGACTTGAAGGTCGCCGTTTGCTCCGCCAGCGCGGCACCCGTCGCCGAAGAATACGCATAGGCGAGATTGACCTGATGCGCGAAGTACGGATCGAATCCGTACACTTGTTCAAGGGCGATGGCGCGCTCGAACGAGGTGCCCGACAGGTAGACGACCGGACCGAGCGCAATCCTCCCGAGCACATCGGCAGTGCCTGATAAAATGAGGCACAGCGCAACGACCGTTCCGATTTTCTTTATCGTAGCCCCTGATTTTCCGAGGTTGAATCCGGATGAGTCCTGCGAAGAACCACTCGCAGAAAGTGCGAAACATATCGCAACCAGCGGCAATAAATTGACGGTCGCAGGCATGGTCAGCAGAATATAGGCCGATGCGAGCGAAGCGGCGAAAGCAGGCGCATAGCCTGACGCGACATCGGAGTTTTTCAGACTTTTCGCAATCCACAGTCCAAACCACGAGAGAATCAATGCCAGCCCTACGAGTCCGAAGGAAACCGTCATCAAAACAAGCACGTTATGCGGGTCGGTCGTACCGTCTGTGAGATGCAGGGCATCGCCACCGAACCAATTCAACGGTTTAGCGACCGTTGCCGCTCCTCCGAAAAAGCCGTCTGCACCATAGCCGAACACGGGACGATTTTTCAGGATTGAGACAGCCATCCTCCACAATTGCAACCTGATATCGAAGAATTCGCTTGATATCAATTTGTTTAGCCCTGCATACGTCGCACCGACGGTGAGCATGACCACGGCTGCGGAGCCACCCCATCCCAGTGCGGTCCTTGCCTTTTTCGACGTCACGATCTGCGTGATTAAAAACCAAATAAGTATCCCGATTATCATCACGATGCCGGTGAGCATACGACTGGAATACATAACCATCAAAGTGAATAAAACGATGGCGAAACGTAATCCGAGTTCGAGATTGAAACGCTTCTTCAAGAGAGGATACTGCATGTTGAGAGTGAAGACGCTCAGCACCACGAAGAACAGCCCCAATTCGGACAAGTTACCGAAGCCGAGATGTTCCGCATCGACGAGGTACTTGTCGGCGGAATTGATTATCGGAATGATGAAGGCAATCACGGCAGTCACAAACAGCACAACAGGCGCCGCCAGCGACAATATCTCGGTCAATGCATCACTGTGGCGCACAGCATACCACCCGATGACGGCTATCGCGGTTATCGTGAGCATGCCAACAAGCGAAGTGGGCATGCCGAAGAAGGCGGACCAGAACCTACCGCTGACCGCAGAGCTTATCCAGCCCCATGCAATGAAGGCGATTCCCGCCACCGAAAGCAGGGAAAATCGACCTGAAAGCGCCGAACCGTCCGCGACCTTCTTCTTTCCGAAAAATTCGTATGCGAGACATCCGCCCGCCATGATGGCGGCAAGGCACAGAAACACTGAATTCAACGAGGCGAACTGCGACTGACTTCCGGTAAAGTATTTCGCACTGTATCCTCCGATGACGGAAAAAAACAAAATAATCGCAGGAAAGAAGTATCGCTTGCGCATAGAAAATCCTTAAGCATCCGGTGAGAGTTGAGAAGACCGAAAAGCTCGGCCACGTGCCTTGTATTATACCGCTAATGGCTTGTTACTCGGCATCTGAACACCTTATTCTTGACCGATGGGTGCACGGTCGTGAGGAGCGATATCCTCCCCTTCTGCAAGCGGATCGATTCGATCGCCGGGTATCGCCACACCTGCCGTGATATCGACGCGGCGCGCCAAGGGAATCAGACAAATCGACAGTGCGACCGTAAGAATCGAGGCCCCCAGCAAGACTCCTTGCACGCCGAGAAGTTTCGCCAAAAACGGTGAGAGCGCAAGAGGGATGAGCGCAAAACCGATACGAATGGTTTGAAGACTACCCAGCACACGGCCGACCGATTCAAGTGGAGCCGTCGCCTGTACGAGCGTACGCATCATGGGCTCGGCTACGCCGAAGGCGACGCCGAGGATAAATCCACCGGCCATGACGGCATACACGCTGCGAGTGGCGACATACAGAATCGAGCCGGCGCCGACCAATCCGACGAACACGGCGAGCAAAACCGAATTGATGCGACGAGCCGGAATCCTCGACAACACGAGAACACCGACGACGAGGCCGACTCCGATCATCGCGTTGATCCAGCCCATCCATTGAATACCGGCTCCGACGACGTCTTTGTAGTACAGCGATTCGAGCGCGTCAAACGCCCCAAATGAGAACCACAATATTATGCCCACAACCAAAAAGTAGCGCAGCGCCGGTTCGGAAAATATCAGACGCATGCCTTCCGTCGCTTCTCGCAGGGGATGCGACTTATCGCGAACCACCTCGGGTTTATGCTGCTCGGTGGCGATGATTGCGCACATAAGGGATACGACGACGGCGACCGCCGCGAACAAGAACACCGTCATCGTCGGAAACTTTCCTACGATGAAACCTCCGATGAGCGGGCCGAAAATCGCGGAGATGTATGATCCGAGCAAGACGAGTGCATTGATTTTTTTGAGACCTTCACGCCCTTCCTCGACATAGGGGGCATAGGCGTTATAGGCGGTTTTCGAAGTCGAGAGCAAAGCTCCGAGCGCAGCGGCAAACGCCATGAACAGCACAATTTTCTCGCCGATGAACATCGAAGACAGCGAAACGGCGACGGTAAGCCCTGCGGCGGCGATAACCACCTTGCGCGGTCCGAACTTGTCGACGAGGCTTCCTGCAACGAAACTGCCGATAATTTGTGCGAAGTTGACGCAAAGCATCACCGTTGCGATGAGCGCGGGACCTGCATTCAAATTGTAAGCTGCATAGCCGGTTATACCGACGAAGTAGGCCGTCTCCACACCGAGCCCGTGAAAGAAACTCGAGGAAAACAGCGCCTTTTCTCTTCTATTGAGACCCTGGAATCTGTTTTTCATCATGTTTGGTCAACCCGTAATCTATTGAATCGACAAGTGCTTCCCATGAAGCCTCGATAATGTTTTCACTTACTCCGACGCTACCCCACGTGCCGTCGGAATCGCCCGATTCTATCAGTACCCTGGTGACCGCATCGGTTCCTTTTCGCTCATCGAGTACGCGCACTTTGTAGTCCGTCAAACTGATGCGTGCAAGCTCAGGGTAAAAGCTCCCTATCGCTTTGCGCAGGGCCTTATCGAGCGCATTGACCGGACCGTTTCCTTCCGCGGTCGCAATGAAGCGCCTCTCACCGACCAAAATCTTGATGGTCGCCTCGGTCATGACCCGCCCGTCTTCACGCTTTTCAGCGATGACGCGAAACGATTCGAGCGTAAACGTCGGCTTGTAGGTGCCGCTCTGCTTGGCGAGCATCATCGCCAGAGATCCGTCGGCCGCCTCGAAGGAATAACCTTCGTACTCACGATCCTTGATCGCTTCCAATACCGAGGCGGCTGTTGCATCCTCGAGCTGAAAGCCGAGTTCCTCGGCGCGCATTCTCAAAGAAGCTTTCCCCGCCAATTCGGAAACGACGATTTTCGCAAAATTCCCGACGGCGGAAGGTTCGATGTGCTGATAAGCCGACGACATGCGTTCGATCCCGCTCGCGTGTATTCCGCCCTTGTGCGCAAAAGCACTCGACCCGACATAAGGTTGGAAATGATCGGGGGCGATGTTCAGCGTATCGGCGACGAATTTACTTATTGAAGTCAATCCGCCGAGCTGTTTGGGAGTCACACACGTATCCCCCATTTTCAAAACCAGTCCGGCGATTATCGCGAGCATGTCCGCATTGCCGCATCTCTCACCGTAGCCGTTCACCGACCCTTGGACCAACATGGCCCCGGCGTGAACCGCCGTCAATGTATCGGCGACTCCGCACGCGGCATCGTTGTGAAAATGCACGCCGAGAAGACGCTCGTTACCGAGCGGCTCGATTGTCGAGAGCGTCCGGCTTACGATATCCGATACTTCGAAAGGAAGAATCCCTCCGTTTGTATCGCAAAGCGTTACCCCTATCGCTCCCGCGCGATAGGCGCATTCGACCACTGAAAGCGCGTAGGCGGAATCGATTTTGAATCCATCGAAATAATGTTCGGCGTCCACGAACACCGTCAAACCCGAGTCTTTCAAAAAACTCACCGAGTCTTTCAACTGGGCAAGGTTATCTTGAGGTGTCATTCCAAGCGTTCGTTCGACTTGCGTGCGAGAGGATTTTGCGACGATGCATACGGTCGATACGCCGGAATCGACGATTGCGGAAAGCCCGGGATCATTTGACGCTTTATTTCCTTTGCGAGCAATCGTTCCGAAAGCGACGATGCGCGCATGTGCGAGTTCGAGCTCGAGCGCACGGCGAAAGAACTCGGCGTCTTTGGGATTGGAGCCGGGAAAACCGCCTTCGATATAATCGATACCGAGAACATCGAGTCGTTGTGCGATTCTAAGCTTATCGTCAACTGACAGAGATGCCCCTTCGCGTTGCATTCCATCGCGAAGGGTCGTGTCATAGAGTACTGTCTTACGCATCTCGCAATTCATGGATACCTTTACTCGACACCGGTCAGCCAGCCTTTATAATTTACACTCTCGCCCTTCGCCGCGGCGAAATATGCCTTTTGGAGCTTCATGGTGATAGGCCCGGCGACACCTGAACCGATCTTGATTTCGTCGACCGAGTTGACGGGGACGAGTTCTGCGGCCGATCCCGTCATGAAGAACTCGTCAGCCGTATAAAGTTCACTTCGAACCATCGAACGCTCGACGACTTCATAGCCCATATCGCGTGCAATCTTCATGACCGAGTCACGAGTGATTCCTTCGAGAATGCCGTCGCTTACCGGCGGGGTGTAGAGAACGTCGTTCTTCACGATGAAAAGGTTCTCACCGGTGCCTTCGCAAACTTTTCCGGCCTCGTTGAGTAAAATGGCCTCATTATAGCCGTGGTGCAGAGCCTCGATTTTGGCAAAAGAACTGTTCGTATAGTTGCCCGTAGCCTTAATCGCAGGTGGAAGCGAGTTGGGCGAATGTTTACGCCAGCTCGATATGCCGACTTTGACGCCTTGCGTAAGCGCTTCTTCACCCAAATACGTATCCCACGGCCAAATGGCTATGAAGAAATCGACCGGCGCTTGGAGCGGGTTGACACCCATCGATCCATAACCGCGATAAACAAGCGGACGTATATAGCAGGAATCGACCTTGTTCACCTTGATTATGTCGATGACGGCTTGCATCATCTCATCGACGGTATAGCCGATTTCCATATACATCATACGGGCGCTTCGCTCGAGGCGCTCCATATGCTCGCGAAGTCGAAAGACCTGCGGTCCCTCGGAAGTCGCATAGCAACGAATACCCTCAAATACGCCGGAACCGTAGTGAAGTCCGTGAGTCAGCACATGTACCTTTGCATCATCCCACGCGATGATTTCTCCGTCTTTCCATATGTAGTCTACGGTCGGTTGGGCCATGTCTTCGTCATCCCTTCACAGTTATTCAAAATTCATATCGTTTCATTATAGACAGATATTACAATCTTGTGCAGGATGAATGCGGCGGAAAACACCTCCGATTGCGCAGGGATGCTAGACGTCTTCCCAGTTGTTCGTACTACGGTTCATGATCGAAGGATAGGGCAAGAGGTATATTCGCATGATTGAAAACGGCGAACTCAAGGAGAACGGTCGTGAAACCGGTAAGAATTCCGGTGGAATCGATTTCAAAGTGCTTTCAATTGCCGCGCCCTCGAGCATTCCTTCCGCCTTCGATGTCTGCGCCTGCGAGCTTTCATTTTGAACCGCGAGATTATCGAGGTAACTTTTCGCCTCTGCGGTCACTTTTTCGCTCTCGGTTTTCTTATTCTCGGCGGTTTTCTCCGTCGATGCGGTCTTAGGAGCTTTGTAACACAATGACTCGGCATAAATTTTCGTTCTGTCGTTATGGCATGTCGCACAGTCGAATATTGCGTTCGATGATTTCGCAGCAGCCCTCGCCGACGCGCCGGCAACAGTCGAACTCCTCTTATTATGACAAAGCCCGCACCCGCGCACATCGGTCAACTGATCGATAGTCTTCGTATACTGTTTGTTCGTATTCCCTGCGACATTTTCCCCAAACCAGTAATCGTTGTGTGCCGAAGCTATATCGACACTCCCGAAATTGAACAGAGAGCTGATGCTCTTGGAACCGTGGCAACTTGTTTGCGACACATCGGAGCCCGCACAACTCGACGCCTTCAGCGTTTTCCCGTGCGCGGCGACAAGCGCGTGCGATTTTTCCACACGTGTCGGATTGTTTCCATGCCAGTCTTTGAGGTGGCAGGCACTTTGCGTGGTTCCGCATGTCGCAAACGAATCGGTCGTCATGCCGGCTTCAACCTGCGTCCAATCGGTCTGCCCGCTCGCAGATGCGACATGACAGGATTGACAGCCTTTCTTCGAACGCATGGTGTGCTCGGTCTGAACATCGGAATAGTGACACTGCGCGCAGGAAACGTTCTCATATGAACCGCCATCGGGTCCGAAATTGAAGCTTTTCTTAAAATGCGCGGCAGTTTTATATATGCCGGTCCCGACATAGCCCGGGCTTATTTTTTGAAGTGTCGAGGTGGTCGTTTTCGAGGTGAGCATCGAGGCGCTTCCAAGAACGACGGCGTCATGCTTGAGCGTGTGGATCGACTTGTAATAGTTCGTCCCGTCCGGAGTCGTATGGCACCGACCACAAATCGAACGTGTCTGATTTTCAAGGGACATCTTACCTGCGGTCGGTGCGACTTTTTCGCCGAGCGTATCGACTTTCGAACTCGTCGTCCAATTCCCGAGAAGTGCCGTATCGTTGCGGGACGTATGCGGCCAGTCGTTGAGCGCACCGGAGCGTTGCGTATCTTTATCGAAATCCGCTGTAGTGTAATGGCATTCCTTACACCCGTTGCTCACGCTCAGATCTCCTCGATGACATGCGACGCAAGCAAGGGTGGCATGATTACCGGCGCCGTTATCCACCCCCGTCTGCCGCGCATGGGCGGTGACGCTTTTCGTGAGACTGAACGTGTCTTCGCTCACGTCTGAAGGCGCACTTTTCGAGGTGGCCTTCGTGTGGCAATCGACGCACTGCGCCACTTTTTTCCCACCGTGCTGTGCATGGCAGGAGGTGCATGATAGATCATAGTAGCCGGTCTCTCCCGACGCGGGAATTCCGTCATGTACCCCGATGGCGTGCCCCGAATTGTCGGCACCGAGGCTGCTCGCATTCCCGTTTTCGGCGGTATAGGTTTGCGTGTTCGGTGCGATACCCGACGAAGTGTGACAATACTGGCACTGCGACACCGAGTCCGTGAGAAGCGTCGCTTCACCGGGTGCCGTCGATTCGTGACACACGGAGCACGGTCTTGTCATGTCGTCATGGTAGCTAAAAAGAGTTCCGACGTTCCCGGACGCTTTGATATTCGCCGTACCCTCGACGCTCTTCATGCCCGTCGGAGAGGGAAGTTTCGATAACGTCACCGTCATCTTCGCCCCCTGTGCGGAGGTGGCGACATCGGCCGCCCCGGCAAGAACCGGCACGAATGCAACCGATAGCGCGATGAGCACGACAACAAGTGTAAATCCGATTCCGGCGAAACCTTCATCGGATGAATCCTCAATGTGAGGATGTTCCTCATATCGAATATCTCGCGCCGTCGCCGTCAACTCGTCAAAGGACTGCGCCTCGATGTCGATTTCACGAGCCGCACCGATCACATCGGGCCGGTTCGAAATCAACAGCGCACCGGTACCCATCTTCCGGCACAAAGCAAGCGTCTCGATATCGAAACGATCGAGGTGAGGATACTTTTCTGTTATGCGCTCTATATCCTTCGAAGACACCTTGAGCGGTTTCACTCGAAGCGCTGCGCGCGCGAAGGTGCGATGGATGAACCCTTCGACGCCGCTCGACACATAGACCGTGTTCGTCAAAAGCTCGAGAAGATTTTCCTCCCCCGTGTCGTTCACTCGTTCCGCCACGCTCACGTCGAGCACATAGCGTTTCGTACGCAGACGCACACAAAGGATGAAGATGACCACGTCGGCGATGCACAGAATTATGAAGGGAAGCACATACGGCAACTTTTGTTCGAGAGGCAGAATCACACGCGTCGAAGGAACGGTCGCCTTCGTCGAAAATGTACTGACGCGGTCATTGTAGGTATCGGCGACATACAAGGTGTCGGAACAATATGCGACGGCACTCGGATAATAAAGATTTCCGTCTTTTCTTCCCCTCTCGGAAAAAGTCTTTTGCACCGTTCCGTTCACGGGATTGACTGAAGACACCGTTCCCGTCATGGCATCGGTGACATAGAGATGCGTCCCGTCGGTCGTCACACCGGTCGGGAGCACAAAAGAATCGTTCTCCCACGCAACGGTGGGCGATGTCGGATGCGAATCGAGCGCAACGATTCTCCCGTTGAGCGAGTCGGCCACGACTATTCTCTGCCCCGATGCATTCTTGCCTTGCAGGACGCATACTGCAGTCGGGGTGTTGAGTTCTGCTCCCGAGGAACCGGCGTTGAAATAGCCGAACTCCATCACTCCGTCAAGCGTTCCGCGCACGATTCCTGAAGCGGTCGTCACATAAAGTCGTTCTCGCCCAGCGGCGTCTTTTGCAACCGTCACGGATACCGGAGGTTGTTCGACAAACGATACGCTCCGCCAAAACGCGCCACCGGCTTTGAAAATCAGCAGTTCCTTAAGGGTGGAATCGACCACGTAGAGCGTGCCGTTTTTCGCCACCGCCACTGAGACGGGCGACTTGAGCTGCTTGGCCCCTATGGTTTTCGTTCGTTGCCCATACGCATCCATCACCGCGATTGAACCGTTGCCGGTATCGGCCACGAACATTTCACCTTTTGCGTCGAGAGCGACCGAACGCGGACGGCTGAGGAGATTTTCCGCCGAACCGTAAAGGGAGCTTTTCGATTGTGCAACCGTCGTATTGCGCGTTTTGGCAAGAATGCGAGGCTTGGCCACGAGAAAATATCCGGCGAACACGAGGCTCACCAAGGCACAAAGACTCACATTCACCGCAAGTAAATACAGCGTCGTCTTACGGGAGGCCCTCTGTTTTATAGACAGAACCTTTCCCACTCAGTTGCCTTCTTTTATGACAGCATCGACTTTTTTCGAGGAGAATTCGGCGAGAACCGCCTTCTTCGCCGTCGCAGCTTGGTGAGAATGCGTCTGAACAAGCGACGCCACGTGCAGTTTCGCCGGTTCGAAATTCGGATTGTATTCAAGGGCGCGGTAGTAAGCCTTTCCCGCCTCAACCCAATTCGATTGCGTCTCTTCGAGTTCGCCCAACTCGACGAATAGGCTCGGATTGGCAGGAGCGACAACCGCGGCTTTATCAAGAAAACTCGCCGCCCTCAGCTTGTTTCCCTGCTTCGTCAACGCGCGAGAATATTCGGAATAAATCACACGTGTGAGTTCTCCCGCATTGTCCCCGACGCTTTGGGCTGCTTGCTCCAGCAGGGAAAACGACTGTGCTTTACGCTCGGCATCGGATGCGTATACCCGAGAGGCGGCGTAAAGTGCAAGGGGGTCCGAGGTGCCGCCGGCCATGAGCGAGTCCGCCGCCGCCGTAGCATTTTCCGTGAGTCCGGGCACCTTCATCTGCGCGAGAATCACCCGTGCCTTCGCCTCGATGCTCGGGGTGTACGTTGCTGAACTTGCGCCGGCTCGTTTTGCCGCCGTCACCGATTCGGCGTATTGTTTTTGAGCATATATCAGATTCCTGGTAGTCGCGGTATCGGGGTCGGAGGCAAGCTTGCCGGCACTCCACACGAAACAAAAAGTCACGATGCCGGCAATGATACAAGCGGTAATCACTCCCGCAAGCACGACGAGCGCACGCTGAATCGGCGTGTAGGCGTGTGCTTTGCGTGTGATAAACTGACCTTTGTGTTTGTTGGTTTTTTCGTCGATGTCCATGTCCCTCATTATGACATGACACCCGATGATTTTCACGGGAGAGAGTGTGAACGAAATCTTGCAAGAAAAAGACCGAGCATGCCCCTAAAATAATCTATACCGCACAGAATGACGCCCAGAGGAACTAAGCGCAATCCGCTGCGAAGGTATCCACTTAATCCACATAGCGACTTCGTCCGCAACTATCCGTTTCACTCACCGGACATCGCCTCGAACAGGACCGCGGAAACGACATCTGCGACATGCGCCATATGCTGCTCGTTAAGCGTCGGATGCACGTAAAATACGATGGATTCCGCATCTGCGACGTGTGCTCCGACCAGTGATTCCCGATTCACGTCGGCAAAGCGTTGAAACGCCTGTTCTTTGCCGATGAGAGCACTCGAGCCGTACTGGCAGGGTGCGCCTCTCCTGTTTATTTCAGCAATGACTCGATTGCGCGACCAATCACTTTTCAAATTTTTCACGTCGATGCGCGCATAGAGGCGATAAAACGCATGGTTCGTGCCCGAGGCCGTTTCACACGCGCTCGGCACGAGCGCTCTGATTCCCCGTATGTCTTCGAATGCGCGGGCGAGATGATTCGCGTTGACCGTGCGCTGCTCATGATATTCGTCCAAATAATCCAACATGACCCGCCCGAGCGCGCCCTCCATCTCTCCGAGACGGGCATTCGTCCCGAACCGATCGGTCAGGTATTCGAACTCGGCGGAATTCGATCCGACACTCGTGTCGTGCGCCTTATCATACGAACGACCGTGATCTCTTTGCGCCCAAGCGCATTTATAGGCCGCTTCGTCTTTGAAGGTGATGAGGCCCCCTTCGCCGAGCGGCAAAATCTTATCCTGGCAAAATGAAAAACAACCGGCATCTCCCAACGAGCCGATTGCGCGACCTTTATAGGTCGCACCGTGCGCCTGCCCGCAATCCTCTATGACGACGGCGCCCACTTGCTCGGCTAGAGAAATCACCGAATCCATGTCGACGGGATACCCACCGAGATGAACGCATATAATCGCCTTTGTACGCGGGGTGAGTACCTGGGCCACCGACAGCGCCGTCAAATTGTTAGTGGAGGGATCGATGTCGGCGATGACGGGAATGGCGCCCACGCGCACGACCGCGCTGGCGGTGGCGATGAACGTGCGCGAAGGCACGATGACTTCATCGCCCTCGCCCACGCCGAATGCCGAGAGAGCCAATTCGAGAGCAAGCGTCCCGTTGGCAACGGCCAACGCATAGGGCACGCCGACATATGCGGCGTACGCATGTTCGAACGATTTGCATTCGTTGCCGGTCCAGTAGTTTATCTTTCCGCTACTCAGCACGCGGCTTACCGCCTCGATGCCTTCCGCGGGGATTACCGGCCACCCCGGCCATTGCATGGATGTGGCAAAAGATTCGTTCAAGAGGATACGGCCTTCCTCTTTTGAGCCGGAGTGTCTGAGACGAGCACGAAATCACCGAAACTTTTCGTTATCGTCGCCCCCGCTCCGGCTATCGAATGTCTCCCGAGCTCGACGAGCGGAATCATCGTCGCATTGGCACCGAGAAAAGCGTACTCACCGAGTCGGCAGGCTCCGCACATCACCGCACCGGGGGCGACGAAACCGTGAGCCGACACGACGCAATCATGCTCGACGATGGCACCGGTGTTGATAATCGCATCATCTTCTATCGTTGCAAAAGGATTGACGACGGCACGCGGGGCTATGAACACGCCGCGGCCTATGACCGCCGAAGAAGCGACGACAGCTGTCGGATCGATGAGGGAATAAGGGAGGAGACCTGCGGCCAGCGCACGCTCGAAAACGCGCGCTCGCGTTTCGTTGTCGCCGATGGCGACCAAGAAATGAGTCGCGGTCGCAGCCGTGCGCTCAAGGCTGTCTCCGGCATTTTCATCAATGACACATAAGTTTGAGAGACCCGCTGCGCGAGCACTCTCGCAAACGACCTTCGAATGTCCGCCGTCACCTACTATGACCAGCACAATTTCGCTCACACAACACTCCTTGAAAGGAGGGATATATCATCTCTCGAAGTGACATCGATTTTATCATAACGGACCGACGGTTATCGCGTGTCCGGCAGATTGACATCCTCCCCGCCGTGAACGACGGGGATTCCTACGGCGTTCAGGCGTATGCTTGAATCGCTTCGGCGGGTTCCTGATTCATCGAGAAGTCTGGTTGCACTATCTCTCCACAGGCTAACACGGCATATCCTGCCGCTAAGATGTTACATGCTGCATTTACGTCTGCATTGGCTTCATGGCCGCAAGCGGTGCATTTGAATCCGGCTTGGCTTGTCCGGTTTTCAGCTGCTATGTGGC
>JAENWW010000009.1 GCA_016649875.1 Coriobacteriia bacterium | reverse complement strand
GCCACATAGCAGCTGAAAACCGGACAAGCCAAGCCGGATTCAAATGCACCGCTTGCGGCCATGAAGCCAATGCAGACGTAAATGCAGCATGTAACATCTTAGCGGCAGGATATGCCGTGTTAGCCTGTGGAGAGATAGTGCTGTTAGACTTCTCGATGAATCAGGAACCCGCCGAAGCGATTCAAGCTTACGCCTGAACGCCGTAGGAATCCCCGTCGTTTAGGGCGGGGAGGATGTCAAAATCTTATGGATTCCCCGAAATGATATTCCTGCAAATAGTATGCAAATTTGTTGGAGACGACGATTTGTGCGGTAATCTAAACTCCGAGGGCACAAAAGTGTCCGTGGAATTCGGTAGAGGCGGATGGTATGCGTACAAGAACTTTAAAAGCAAATATCATGGTAACAATTCTTCTGGCGTGCGTGATTTTCGCATTGTCGGTGGGTTCTGCAATGGCGGCCGCAGAGGTGACGAAGGCAAAAAGCATCACGTATGCTTATGTCGGTTCGGGCGCTGATTCGACGCTGATTTTGACAGTCGTCCTTGCCGACGACACCAAGCTTCCGGCAAATGTTCGCTTCAATTATCCGACCGGCATAATACCCGGATGGACCGGAGAGGTTCTCGGCGGAGCCACGACCGACGACCCCACCGTTACGACGACAAAAATCAAGGACGGTTCGACGTGGACGACATACGAAGCTACGCTTACGAAGTCGAAAACGTTGCAAATCGAAGGTACGGCGGAAGTGGATACCGCGAATATGGACACTACGAATGTCGTGGCGTCCATTCAGTATCGTCCGGCTATCGATGCCACACAGGTGGTTCTCGGTACGGAGATACCCAAAACAGCCACCATTCTCAAGACTTCCGGAGCATCTGATCTCGGTGCCGGTAAGTTGGGAGAGATGTACGGTATTCCTCAAAACGACGTGAAAGCCGGTAAGGATGTAACAGCTCAGATCGTTTATAAAACATCGGCTGCGGCTGCCACCTCCCAAACCGGTGCGAAGAAATCGAACACGGCACTGACGGTGATCATCGTTGTACTGGCTCTTGCATTTATCGCGCTGGTGGTGGTTTTGCTCTCGAGGCGCATGGGCAGTGAGGCACCTTCTCAAAAGAAATCCGGCGGTTCGAAATCTAGAAAGTAGGATTTCTCATGCCGGGTTGCAAACGGTAAGCGCGCGGGCGGATTACAGGTTTTGATACGTCCGTTGACGGTAGTATAATCGAGGGTGTCTTACTTTAAGACACCCTCGATTTTTTAATAGATTTTTTAATAGTTAGGACAACTGATGATTGCGACGTATGCTATCGGTATCGATGTCGGGGGAACGAAAATCTCTGCAGGTCTCATCGATGCGAAAGGACGGGTCGTACACGACACGGCCGTGCTCACCCCGAAAGAAAAGGGTCCGTTCGGCATAGTCGATGCAATTATCCACGTGGGCAAAGAAGTCTCGAAACATGTATCCACGAGTGAGGTCGCCGGTATCGGTATCGGTCTCCCGGCGCAGGTCGATTTTGCCCGTCAAGAGATTGAATTTTGTACGAACTTACCCCTGACGGGAGTGGATGTCAGGTCTTTGGTCGAGGCATCGTTTCGCCTTCCCGTCACCATTGATAATGACGGACAGCTTGCCGCATTGGGCGAGTGTCGGTATGGCGTGGGTCGGAAAATGTCGGACCTGTTGATGATTACGCTGGGTACGGGCGTCGGCGGCGGCCTGTGGCTCAACGGACAGCCCTACCGTGGCTCGCGAGGTTTGGCCGGCGAGCTTGGACACGTGGTCATTGACATAGACGGTCCTGCTTGTCCGTGCGGAGGGAAAGGGCACCTCGAATCATATCTTGGAACACCGGCGATTACCGAGCGCGCACGTGAAGCTGCTAAAAAACCGAACGGGAGAGCGATTTATGCCGCCGCCGGTAATCAAATGAGTGCGGTAGACGCGCGTTCTCTCATTCAAGCTGCGGCGGCAGGCGATGAAGTTTCTCTCGGTATCCTCACGGAGCTCGGTGTGATTTTGGGACAAGCGCTTGTCGGTTTCGTCAATATCTTCAATCCCAAGGCGATTTGTATCGGGGGCTCCATCGGCGAGTCGGCCGATGAGCTGGTGGCCGCTGCCGGACGCGTAGTCGACACGCAGGCGCTTGCCGGGCGTAAAGATGTCCGTGTCGTCCAAGCGACACTCGGCCGGGATGCGGGCGTTCTCGGCGCCGGAGCACTGGCTTTCGAGGAATACGAATCTCGCGAAGGTTTTCATCTCTAGAAGCATTCTTGTATACTAGTTTTGGTTTTTGATGTAAGTATGAGCCCGAAAAGAAGGAGCGCGGAATTATGGCCGATAGCGGACTCGATAATTTGGAAGAACGGGTAATCGTTCTTCGAGATAAAGCCGCCCGTGAGGGAATAGAGATTCCCGATGAGGTCATCGACTTCATGGCGCATAAATACAGCGTCCCTCAAGCTCTCAAGGGAGCCCTTATAAACGTATCCGCGTATGCCATGCGTCGCGGCATTCCTCTTACGCTCGAGGTTGCCGAGCATGTGCTCGACGGCACGCGACGCAGCCGAGACAAAAAGGTGACGGTTGAGCCGTACGGAGATTCCATCGGTCCCGCTGACGAGCCGAAAGAAGATGTCGCCACCGAAAGCGGACCCATCGTTTCGGAGTTCGCCGAACCCGATTTGGACATCGAACCTGCAGACCGACAGTTCGATGCCCCCGGTTTTTCTCAGAACATCGAGCCGGTTTCGGCATGGAAGGTGTACCCGGAACCGGATGCACCGCTTTTTTCCTATGAGGAGTATCTGGAGTCGGCGACGGCGGAAGAATATCCGGTCGTCGTGCCGACGGTCGAGGAGTCCTCGGCCGCTGCAACGGAGTCCGACGAATCTCGGGAAAGCAATGCGGTGCAATCCGAAGATGTGTATTTTGTGCCGATGCGCACCGAACGCAAAAGGTCGTTGACCGAGCGTGCGGGATCGGCGCTTGTCCGTGCCGGGCTCGGAGACGTTATCGCCGAGGGCGACAAAGTCGCCATCAAGGTTCATTTCGGTGAAAAAGGAAACACTGCCTTTGTGAGTCCGATTTATGTGCGTGAAGTGGTTCGCCTCGTCAAGGAGGCGGGAGGAAAGCCATTCTTGACGGATGCGAACACGCTGTATTCCGGTCAGCGTGATAATGCCATAGACCATATCGAGTGTGCGATCCATAACGGGTTTTCCTACTCGACCGTCGAGGCCCCCATTATCATCTCCGACGGTATTGACGGCCGCGACGGCATCGATATCCCCATTCAAGGCGGTAAACATTTCGAGACCGTTCGTCTCGGCTCCGCATCGGTTCATGCCGATGCCATGGTTGTCATAAGCCATGTGAAAGGACACGGGGAAGCGGGATTCGGCGGTGCGATAAAAAATGTCGGGATGGGGTTGGGAACTCGAGCGGCAAAACAGCGTATGCATTCGGTCGTGAAGCCGAATGTGGTGGCTGAAAAGTGCACACGTTGCGGGCGGTGCGTCCAGTGGTGCCCGGTCGCGTGCATCGGTATCGGTCCGAACCACGAGGATAAGGCGATTATCGATTCTGAGGCGTGTATCGGTTGCGGCGAATGTGTCGCGGCGTGTTCGCACGGTGCCGTCAACGTCGAGTGGGGTAGCGACAAGAATGCATTTCAGGAGAGAATCGTCGAGCATGCTTACGGGTTGTTCACCGAAAAAGGCAACAAGATGATTTACCTGAATTTCTTGACCGATATATCCCCGGAATGCGATTGCTGGTCATTCAGCGATGCATCGATTGTTCCCGACATCGGGATATTGGCGAGCCGAGATATCGTGGCTATCGAGCAAGCGTCCTACGATATGGTCACCGAAGCGGTCGGCAGTGTCGGCAGTGTCGGTGAAGGGCTTTCGGCCGGTGTCGACAAGTTCCATGCGATTCATGAAATCGACGGACAAGTCGCCATCGCGTATGCGGAATCTCTCGGAATGGGCACGCGTAACTATTCGATAAAAAAGATCGGATGAATGTCGTGTCGCTCGAACCCTCGACATTGTATATCGTCGCCACACCGATCGGCAATCTCGGCGATATCTCGCCGCGGGCTATTCAGACGCTCGCGCAAGCCGATATTTTGCTTGCCGAGGACACGCGAGTGACGCGTAAGCTTTGTTCGTACTTCGAGATTTCAACCGGAATCGAACGGTTCGACGAAAACACTTCCGTGCAAAAAATCCCGCATGTCCTTTCCCTTCTCGAGGGGGGCTCAAGCGTCGCTCTCGTATCGGATGCCGGCACCCCTTGCGTGTCGGACCCGGGTCTCAATCTCGTCGCCGCGGTCAAAGACGCCGAATTCGATGTCGTCAGTATCCCGGGGGCGAGCGCGGTTCTCGTCGCGTTGAGTTCAAGCGGCATAGTGGCGAGCGGTTTTTACTTCGGAGGGTTCGTTCCGCGAAAAATCGGGGATAGGCGCAGGGCGTTTGCCGACGTGGCCTCGTTGGATGCGGCACTGGTTTTCTTCGAATCGCCGCACCGTGTAGTTGCGACGTTGAATCTGTTGGCGGAGCTCTTTCCTCTTCGTATCGGTGCCGTCGCACGTGAACTCACGAAAATACATGAAGAAGTGATTCGGCTTCCTTTGCCCGAGCTTGCCCGCGAGATGGCTTCTCGGGAAAAAATCAAAGGAGAAATCGTGCTGGTGATCGGGAATCCGCCGCCGCAAGAGCGTGAACGAGGTGCGCTCGCCGACGAAGCGATTGCGGAATTATTGAGAGAAAAAATCGCACGTGGGCAAACGCGTTCGAGTGCGATAAAGCAAGTTGTCCTTGAAACGGGTTTGGCGCGCAATGAAGTCTACAAAATCGCGCTGGAACTTTAGGGGCTATCCTGCAAAAGGATGTCCTCTTCTCTCTAGAACTCAAGTTCTGCCTGTCGTATACTGGAATAAGACTATGTCTCTCAGCGAGACATCCACTTAGAAATCTTACCCAAAACTCCGGAGATTTTTCACTTATGCCAAAAAATTCATATTACTTGTCCACGCCCATTTATTATGTTAACTCGATTCCTCACTTGGGAACTGCTTACACTACGGTAGCTGCCGATACGCTGGCACGTTTTCGTCGTATGTGCGGCGACGACGTTTTGTTTCTGACCGGGATCGATGAACATGGACAGAAAGTCGAGGAGGCGGCCACCGCGCACGGCACGACACCGAAGGAATGGTGCGACTCGCTGGCCGTCAAATTTCAAGAAGTGTGGTCGTTGCTCAACATTTCAAACGATATGTTCATGCGCACGACCGATGCTTTTCATGAGGCGACCGTTCAGGCTTTGGCGACGAAGTTATATGAATCCGGGGATATTTACAAAGGCACCTATGAGGGCTGGTATTGCGTTCCCGATGAGACCTATTGGAATGCGTCGGACATCGATGAAACGCATATCTGCCCGGGCTGCGGGCGTGAATTGAAATTCGTGGAAGAGGAGAATTACTTTTTCAGACTCGCCTCCTATCAAGAGAGGCTCCTGAAATATTACGAGGAACACCCCGATTTCATCGGACCCGATTCTCGCCTGAATGAGGTGCTCTCTTTCGTCAAAGGGGGGCTCAACGACCTTTCCATTTCACGTTCGAACGTGAAATGGGGCATCGAGTTGCCCTGGGATAAGACGCACACGATGTATGTTTGGTTCGATGCGCTCATCAACTACCTTTCCGCCGTCGGGTACGGGCAAGAAGGCCGCGAGGAGACATTCGCCTATCGGTGGCCTGCACAGATACACTTCATCGGAAAAGACATCATTCGTTTCCACTGCGTGATTTGGCCCGCCATGCTCATGGCGGCCGGAATCGAGTTGCCGGAGCGAGTATTCGCGCACGGTTTCCTCCTCACCAAAGGTGAGAAGATGTCCAAATCCAAAGGCAATGCACAGACACCGGCGAGTTTGGTGGAACGGTTCGGCGTCGACGGCTATCGTTACTATTTCATGCGCGATGTCTCTTTCGGGCAAGACGGTTCGATTTCGCTCGAGTCGATGGTCCAGAGATACAACGGTGACCTCGCCAACGACTGGGGCAACCTCTGCAGTCGTCTTTTCAACATGGTGGGAAAGTATTTCTCCGGCCTCGTTCCCGATGCGAGTGATTGCGCCGATGAGAACGAAGGCGTCGAGCTCAAAGGTATCGCCGCGACGCTCTTTGAGAAGTATGAGGCCCGCATGGATAAGCTCGACTATGCGGGGGCACTCGAAGAGACATGGGAGCTCATCAAGGCCACGAACCGCTATATCGAAATGAGCGCACCGTGGGCTTTGGCAAAAGACGAGGCCCATCTCCCTCGGCTCAAAGCGGTGATTTACAACGCCTTGGAGGCGGTTCGCATAGCGGCGCTGTACACGGCGCCGGTGATGCCTGCGACTTCGGCGCAGGTCTGGAAACGCATGGGGCTCGGAGATATTTCGTCGGTAGACGATATCGAAAGTTGTAGCTCATGGGGTTTGCTGCCTGCAGGAAACGCCGTGGAAAAAGGAGAGCCACTTTTCCCTCGCATAATCGAGGAATAATCTCAGCGGCTATAAGAAGCAAAAGGCGGAGACTTTCGAGACGGGCAGAGAAGAAGACATGGCACTTGCAGATTTCATAAATGCAAAGAAAAAGCGGATCGAGCTCCCTGATTTCGAGGGAGTTCTCATCGCCGATACGCACGCGCATCTCGATATGGCAAAGGACCCCGCTCGCGCATTGGCTCGCGCCGGCATCGCTGGGGTAGGGCTTATTGTCAACATGATTTCGGTGCATGAAAGTCCTGCGCAGACGCTTGCCTCGTTGCCCGGGTGGATTGACTCCGCCCGCTTACTTCTCGATGAGGAGGGCCTGTCCGCTGTACAAGTCCCCCATGTCGAGCTCGCCATCGGGTCTCACCCCCACAACGCTTCAGACTATACACCGGAGGTTCGAGCACAACTTGTCGATTTCTTTCGAAAAAATCGTATAGCGGGCTTGGGCGAAATAGGTCTCGATTACTATTACGATCTTTCCCCGCGCGATGTGCAGGTAACGGCTTTCAAAGACCAGATGTTACTCGCCGAAGAACTCGATACGGTCGCAATCTTACATATTCGTGATGCGCATGCGCAGGCGCTCGAAGTTTTGCGCGAGACCGGTTTGCCGAAAGCCGGATGCGTGCTCCACTGTTTCAATCTCGGCCCTGAGGCTCTGAAGCCTTTTTTGGATTTGGGTTGCTACATCGCTTATGGCGGTCCGCTCACCTTCAAAAAGTCTGAAGGCGTACGTGCGAGTGCTTCTCTCGTGCCGAGCAATCGGCTGTTGACTGAAACTGACAGTCCTTTCATGGCTCCCGAACCGTGCCGCGGACCGAACAATGAGCCGGCTCTGACGGTGTTTACCGCCGAGGTGCTCGCTGATTGTCTCGGCATCACGAACCGGGAGTGTGCCGAAATCACCTACGCGAATGCGTGCAAATTGTTCGGATGTGCATAAGATGGGAAAACAATCCGTTCTCATTATTTCGGGAAGCGTGCGTTCCTCCGGGAACAGCTCCCTGTTGGCGCGCGAATTCATCGATAAGGCTTCCGACTCCGGCTTCTCGGTCACATTCGCCGCACCGTTGGATGCATTCGAGCTTTCAAAAGATAATTTCTCGTTCATTTCATTCAAAGGAATCGAAGGGTGTCGCGCCTGTGACGGTTGCAACAAAACCGGTGTGTGCGTCATCGACGATACGATGCGACCGCTGTATCACGCGTTTGACGAAGCGGCCGCACTTTGCTGGATAAGTCCGATTTATTTCGGCGGGGTCCCTGCGCCTCTCAAGGCGGTAATCGATCGTTTTCAGGCATTTTATTCGAGGCGTCTGCTCGGCGCGCAACCTATTTATAAGTACGGTCGCAAGCCGGCTTCACTCGTGTTGCTCGGTGGAGGGGGAGACCCGTTCGGATATCGAGCGGCGGAGATTACCGTTCGCAGTGCATCGAATATGGCCGAGGCGACCTTGCAAAAGCCGGTGATTGTGCAGGGAGTCGATAAAGCCCATGAACTTTATGCGCCCGAACATGAGGAAGCGTTGCTCGACGCACGTGCCGAGTTCGAAGCACTTCTCGAGGTCGCATCCCACCGGGTCGGGCGAGGCTGATTCGCATGTATTCACCATATGCTTCGCCGAAGGCGACGATCGAAGTCTTGAAAAAAACGGGACTGTACACGAAGAAGAATCTCGGACAGCACTTTCTCATCGATGATAATGTAATCGGGCATATATTGTCGCTGGCGGCGATTCGAGCCGAAGATGTCATCGTGGAGGTCGGACCCGGGATCGGAACGCTCACATGCGCTTTGCTTGATACCGAGGCACATATCGTTGCCGTGGAATTCGACCCGGCCCTGCCCGCGTTGCTCGAAGAGACATTCGGTGCACGTGACAATTTCGTGCTGGTAGTGGGTGACGCGGTAAAGGTGACGTCGGCCGAACTCGGCGCGGCATTTGGCGAGCCGACCGCGCTTGTCGCAAATCTGCCTTACCAAGTCGCCGCTACGGTCGTTCTGCGTTTTTTCGAAACGCTGCCTTCCCTTCAATCAGCGACGGTGATGGTTCAGGCCGAAGTTGCGCAACGCATGGCCGCACATCCCGGATCGAAAAGCTACGGCGCATATACCGTAAAACTCAATTTGCTTGCGCATGCCGTCGGCAATTTCGCGGTGTCGAGAAATTCGTTTTTGCCTCCGCCGCGTGTCGAGTCCACGGTGATTCGTCTTGAAAAAAGATCGCTCGTCGCAAACGTCGAAGAGTACAAAAAAGTTGCAAGAATCATCGACTGTGCGTTTGCCCAACGTCGAAAAACCATTCGTAACTCGCTGAAAGCAACGCTTGAAATATCGACCGAGACACTCGAAAAAGCTTTTCTAGCTGCGGGGATAGATCCTCAGAGCAGAGCTGAAATGCTTGAAGCGAATGCTTTTATCACGTTGGCACAAAAAATTCAAGACTTGACGAAAATATTTTGTTGACTTACAGAGCTCATTTGACTAGAATATAATACTGCTGAATTAGTCGATTATCGATTTTCGAAGGAGGAATCCCCTAGTGCCACGAGTCATTGGTTCCCCCACACAGATTGGGAATGTGCGCAACCGTCGTACCTTTGCGAAAAACCCAGAAATCCTACCGGTACCAAATCTCATTGCAATTCAACTCGATTCATTTAAATGGTTTATGGAAGAAGGCCTCGCAGAGGTCTTGGCCGACGCATCGCCGATTTCAGACCGTGACGAGCGTTTTCATGTCATTTTCGGTGACTATGTTTTCAGCCCCGCTAAGCATACGGTAGACGAATGCAAAGAAAAAGGTTTGACCTACCAAAGGTCTTTGCTCACCAACGTTTCGGTTATCAACCGAGAGACGGGTGAGGAACTCAGAAAGAATCTCATCTACATGGGCGATTTTCCCGTCATGACGGAGCGTGCGACCTTTGTCATCAACGGGTCGGAACGTGTCATCGTTTCACTTTTGCAACGTTCACCGGGTGTGTATTTCTCCGTCGAGGAGCGCCGCAACAAGGATGAGTACTTCACCGCCGAGCTCAAACCGCATCGCGGTGCGCCTTTGGCATTCGAGTTCGACAAAACGGGCGCGATTTTGGTCAATGCGAACCGCAGCCGTAAGGTTCCGGTCACGATGTTCATCCGTGCCATGGGGCTGGCGGAGACCGACAAAGAGATTCTCGCTTTGTTCAACGATTCCGAGGCCATCAAGAGCACTCTCGTAAAGGATCACACCGAAACCCGCGACGAAGCTCTCATCGAGCTTTACAAGCACTTGCGACCGGGCGATTTGCCGAGCGTCGACACCGCATTGTCATGGATTACGAGTCTCTACTATTCGGAGAGTCGTTATGACTTGGCACGTGTCGGCCGTTACCAAATCAACAAGAAGTTTTCTGATATCTCAGAAGAGTACAAGACCGATCTCCCCGATGAAATGACGACGTCTTTGACTCCACAGGATATCCTTTCGACCTTGCGCTATCTCATCGCGCTCGGTGACGGTAAGCCGGGGCATTCGATCGACGATGTCGACCATCTCGGCAACCGTCGCGTGAGCACCGCAGGCGAGCTCATCCAAAATCGTTTCCGCATCGGTATTTCTCGTATGCGTCGTACGGTTTCGGACCGTCTCGCAACGCTTAACCCCGAAGAGATCTCACCTGAGAACCTCATCAATATTCGCCCGATCAGTGCGTCTATCAAAGAGTTTTTCGGCTCATCTCAGCTTTCACAGTTCATGGATCAAACCAACCCCGTCGCCGGCATCGCGCACAAGCGTCGCCTGTCTGCAATCGGACCGGGCGGTATCCGTTCTGCTCGTGAAGCGAAGATCGAAGTTCGAGACGTGCATCCGAGCCACTACGGACGCATCTGTCCGATTGAAACTCCTGAAGGAATGAACATCGGCCTCATCGGTTCTCTTGCAACATATGCGCAAGTCAACAAGTATGGTTTCATCGAGACCCCTTATCGTGTCGTCAAGAACGGTAAAGTCACCGATGAGATCCACTACCTGACTGCCGACAAGGAAGAAAAGCACGTCATCGCCCAGGCGAGCGAGCCGTTCGATAAAAAGACCGGTAAGTTCGGGAACGAGCGTATTCTTTGTCGAGTGAAAGGCGCAGGCCCCGACGGTGAGTTCGGCGAGCCGGACGAGCGTGCTCCCGAGGATGTCGACTACATGGACGTTTCACCTCGTCAGATGGTTTCAGCCGTTACCGCTCTCATCCCGTTCCTCGAGCACGACGACGCAAACCGTGCTTTGATGGGCGCGAACATGCAGCGTCAGGCCGTTCCTTTGATGAAGCCGGCCGCACCGCTCGTCGGTACCGGACTCGAAGGCAATATCGCCGTCGACTCGGGCGAAGTGTTTATCGCCAAGCACGCCGGTGTCGTCGAAGAAGTCGACGCGGAAGTTGTCAATATTCGCACTGCGGATGGCACGATTGATACGTATACGATGCCTAAGTTCCGTCGTTCGAACCAGAGTACCTGCATCAACCACCGCCCGATAGTCGTCGAAGGCCAAATCGTCGAGGAAGGCGATCCGATAGCGGATGGTCCTTCGACGGAGAGTGCGGAACTGGCCCTCGGACAAAACCTCCTCGTGGCATTCATGCCGTGGGAAGGCTATAACTACGAAGACGCGATCATCTTGTCGGAGCGCTGCGTGCGCGATGATCTCTTGACTTCGATTCACATCAAGGAATATGAAATCGAGGCTCGCGACACCAAGGTTCGCGCCGACCGCGACACCACTCCTCGTGCAGAAGAAATCACGCGTGAAATTCCCAACACGAGTGAGGATATGCTCGCCAATCTCGATGAGACCGGTATCATTCGTATCGGTACCGAGGTCGGCCCCGGCGATATTCTCGTCGGTAAGGTCACCCCTAAGGGCGGTTCTTCGTCAGCGACCGCCGAGCAACGGCTTCTCGAGCAAATCTTCGGCACCAAAGTCGATCCCGTTCGTGATTCATCGTTGCGCGTTCCCCATGGAATCAGCGGTCGTGTCATCGATGTTCAACATATTCACGGCAACGAGGATGGGGTCGAGCTCAAGCGCGGCGTCAATGAACTCGTGCGTGTGTTTATCGCTCAAAAACGTAAGATTCAAGTCGGCGACAAGTTGGCCGGCCGTCACGGAAACAAGGGTGTCATCTCCAAGATTCTGTCGATTGAGGATATGCCTTTCTTGGTGGACGGTACTCCGGTCGACATCATCTTGAACCCGATGGGCGTTCCGAGCCGAATGAACGTCGGACAACTTCTCGAAACCCACCTCGGTTACTCGGCCGGATTCGGCTGGAGCGACGATCCTAAGGCGACGCACTCCGTCCCCGGTGGATTGCACGTATCGACTCCGGTATTCGACGGTGCGAAAGAAGATGAGATTTCAAACATCTTCGATTTGACGAACAAAAACCTCGAGCTCAAAGCCCATGAGCGCTTCGGCGATCAGGTCATGACCCAGTTCGTACCGAAGATTTCGCGTCAAGGAAAAATCGAACTGATCAGCGGGCGCACGGGAGAACCCTTCGACGAGCCGGTAACCGTCGGCGAGATTTACATCTTGAAGCTCCACCACTTGGTGGACGACAAGATCCACGCTCGTTCAACGGGACCGTACTCACTCGTCACACAGCAGCCTCTCGGCGGTAAAGCACAGTTCGGTGGACAGCGTTTCGGTGAAATGGAAGTCTGGGCTCTCTATGCATACGGCGCCGCCTATTTGCTTCGCGAGATGCTCACGGTCAAGTCAGACGACCTCAAGGGCCGTATCAAAGCTTACGAGGCAATCGTCAAAGGTGAGAACATCCCCGAGCCGGGAATGCCCGAGTCCTTCAACGTGTTGGTTCGTGAACTCGGCTCGTTGTGCTTGAAGATGGACGCGTACACAGAAGACGGCAGCCATATCAACCTCATGCAATCTCGAGTCGAGCGCCCGACCGTGCGCGAAGAAGTTTCAGCGAAAACCGTCGTTTCCGATTTGGAAGATGAAGTGACCAAAAAACTCATGGATGCGGATAACATCGACATGGACTTCGATGCCCTCATCAGCACAGATAAAGCCGATGCATTCGACCTCAATGACGTCGTGCTCAAAGAGGATACCGATATTTCAGACGCAATCGACGAGGAGGAATAAAACGTGCCAGATGTCGATGTAAGCAGTTTTGACCGCTTAAAGATTACGCTCGCAAGCCCTGAGCAGATGCGCGCGTGGTCCTTTGGTGAAGTTAAAAAAGCAGAAACAATCAACTATCGTACGCAGAAACCCGATAAAGACGGTCTCTTCTGCGAAAAAATATTCGGCCCGACCAAAGACTGGGAGTGCGCCTGCGGTAAGTACCGTCGTGTCCGATTCAAGGGCATCAAGTGCGAGAACTGTGGCGTTGAAGTCACGAAGGCCAATGTTCGTCGTGAGCGCATGGGTCATATCGAACTCGCATCTCCCGTGGCGCATGTGTGGTATGCGCAAGGTGTAGCCAAGCACATGAGCACATTGCTCGACATTAAGTTCCGCGATCTCGAAAAGGTCCTCTACTTCATCAGCCCTATCGTCACGAGTGTCGACGAAGAACGCCGTGAAGAAGACTATGCGATGTTGCGTACGGAGCTCGATGAGGGCCTTCAAGAGTTCGTCCGCGAGCGCGACTACGAGGCGGTCAACGTCAAAGAGGCGCGTAACAACGGCATCGCCAATGCGGTAGCAAGCCTCGATGATGTCGATATTTGCGAGATATTGGTCAAGTCCGGCGATAGCAGAACGTTGAAAAGCGTTCGCAAAGCGGTCGAAAAGGGCGGAGAAGGTGCGATTGATAAACTCAACGCATTTATCGCTACGCATGGACTTTCCGCACGCTATCCGGAGGCCGCCGAAATCTTGAGTAAGATTCGCAGCGGCGAAATTGATTTGGTCGAGCATACCAACGAATACGGTGAGTTCCTCGATCTCGAGCCACGCGTGCGTGTCGAAAAAATCGTCAAAGCCGCTGAGAGCGACCTCCAAGATATCGAAGAAGAGTATGAGGAGCGCAGCGAGGTTCGCCAGCGTGCCTTCGAAGAGTTCACCAAGTTGGTAGTGCGTCAGATTTTCGATGATGAAATCATTTATCGTGAAATGTATCGCCTTTACGGTCCGCAGGTTTCCGATGCGGGTAAGGTTCGCGACGCCGGATACTTCACCGGAGGCATGGGCGCCGAGCACATCAGAACATTGCTTGCCAACATAGATCTTCAAAAAATGCGGTCCGATCTTCGCGCTCGCCTCAGTGAACTCCATGAGAACCGCGACGGCAAAGCGCCGAAGGCCACGGTCAGCAAACTCGTCAAGCAACTCAGTGTCGTCGATGCGTTCGCGAAATCGGATATCAAGCCCGAGTGGATGGTGCTCGATGTTATTCCCGTCATGCCTCCCGAGCTTCGCCCGATGGTGCAGCTCGACGGCGGACGTTTTGCGACAAGCGATCTCAACGACTTGTATCGCCGCGTTATCAACCGTAACAACCGACTCAAGAAGCTCTTCGAACTCGGAGCGCCTGAGATTATCATCAACAACGAGAAGCGCATGCTTCAAGAGGCCGTCGATAAGTTGTTCGACAACCGTCGCGATGATCGTCGCACCGTCAAAGGTCCTTCAGGCCGACCGCTCAAGTCACTTTCGCACACGCTCAACGGCAAGCAAGGACGTTTCCGTCAGAACTTGCTCGGTAAGCGTGTCGACTACTCGGGTCGTTCGGTTATCGTCGGTGGGCCTGAGCTTAAGCTCCACCAGTGCGGTCTGCCTAAGTACATGGCTCTCGAGTTGTTCAAGCCGTTTGTCATGAAAGCTCTCGTCGATCGTTACAACGACACCGACGGTCGCGACGGCGCGGCAAACATCAAAGCTGCCAAGAAGATAGTCGATCGTCAGCGCGCAATCGTTTGGGACGTTCTCGAAAAGGTAACCGCCGAGCATCCGGTGTTGCTCAACCGCGCACCGACCTTGCACCGTCTCGGTATTCAAGCGTTCGAGCCGATTCTCGTCGAAGGAAAAGCGATTCGCCTGCATCCTCTGGTTTGCGCTGCGTTTAACGCCGACTTCGACGGTGACCAGATGGCCGTTCACGTGCCTCTCTCAACCGAGGCGCAGGCGGAAGCTCGCATTTTGATGCTTTCGACGAACAACATCAAGTCTCCTTCGAATGGTCGTCCGCTCGCGGTGCCTTCCCAGGACATGGTATTGGGTCTGTACTACCTCACCGGCGAACTCGAGGGAGATCAACCTCGCCGCGTATTCTTCAGCCCGACTGAAGCGGTGCTCGCCTACGATAACAAGGCAGACCTCAATCTCAGGGCTCCCATCGAGGTGCGGAGCGAAAAGGATATGATCGTTCGTAATTCGCCGAACGAAAATGACCGCGTATCCGTTGAGAAGGGAACGCGCTTTCCGACGACACCCGGGCGTATTTTGTTCAACAAGGCACTCCCGGAAGATTTCGCCTTCATCAACTATCGTTTGACTAAGAACACCATCGCGGCAATCGTCGAAGAACTTGCGAATATTTATTCGACGACCGATATGGGCATTTATCTCGATAACCTCAAGAACCTCGGTTTCCACTATGCGACCCTCGCAGGTGTCACCGTTTCGCTCTACGATGCGAAGGTTCCCAAAAACAAGGGTGCGATTATCGAGAAGTATGAAAAAGAAGCCGATGCCATCAAGGGCCAGTACACCATGGGCCTGATGACCGAACAGGAGCGTCACGAGAAGACGATCGACGTTTGGAACCGCGCCACCGATGAGGTCGGTGAGGAAATGGTCAAAGAGTTCGATAACAGTAACCCCATTTTCCAAATGGCCGAATCCGGCGCCCGCGGTAACCTCAAGCAGATTCGTCAGCTTGCCGGTATGCGTGGTTTGATGCAGTCTCCTAAGGGAGATACCATCGACCGCCCGATTAAAACGAACTTCCGCGAAGGTCTTACCGTTCTCGAGTACTTCATCTCGACCCACGGCGCCCGTAAGGGTCTCGCCGATACGGCGTTGGGAACTGAGACCGGTGGATACACGACGCGTCGTTTCCTCGACTTCGTTCACGATGAGATCGTGACAAACGAAGATTGCGGGACAACCGAAGGCATTCCGACTTCGATTCGCGACTTCGAGAACAAGTTGGATAACAACCTCATCGGCCGAACCGTCGCAAAAGACATAACCGATAAAAAAGGCAACTTGATTCTCGGTGCCGGCGTGTACATCAACGACTTCGAGAAACTCTCCGAGCTCGAGGCGGCCGGATTCAAAGAAGTCGAACTCCGCACGGCGCTGACCTGCAAAGGCGGTCGCAGCATCTGTCAGAAGTGCTACGGATGGGATTTATCGACAAGCAGACCCGTCGATATCGGTACGGCCGTCGGCGTCATCGCCGCACAGTCGATCGGTGAGCCGGGTACTCAGCTCACGATGCGTACGTTCCACACGGGCGGCGTCGCCGGATCAGACATCACCGACGGTCTTCCGCTGGTCAACGAAATCCTCGAATCGCCGCGTGCGAACCGTGAGTTTGCGATTCTCACACCGCAGGAGGGTACGGTTTCGTTTAGAACCGAAAGCGAGAAGCGCGTCATCGTCGTGACCAACAAGAAAAAGCATGAATGGCATTCCGACCCGATCGGCGCAGAAGTGCACACCGTCGTCAACGAAGGCGACAAGGTCAAGGCCGGCGCAGCTCTCACACGCGGACGTCAGTACGGTCCGGAACTCCTCGAAATAATCGGACGAGAAAAAATGCTTCGTTGGATCATCCATGAGTTGCAGGGAGTATATCGCGGACAGGGTGTCGAACTCAACGATAAGCACTTCGAAATCATCGCAAGTCGCATGCTTTCTAAGGTTAAGATCGCCGATGCTGGAGATACCGACTTTTTGGTGGATTCATATGTCGACCGTCTGTTCTATTTGGGCGTCAACGAAAAAACCATCGCCAAAGGCGAGAAACCGGCCGATGCGAATGAGACCTTGATCGGTCCTCTCCAGATCGTTCGCGCATCGTCGCGTTCACTCGGTACGGAATCGTTCCTTTCACTGGCTTCGTTCATGTGGACCACCACCGTTCTCGCCCAAGCTGCCATCGAGGCACGCGAGGACAACTTGGTCGGTCTGAAAGAAAACGTCATTATCGGTAAACTCATTCCTGCCGGAACCGGTATGAAGCGTTATCGCAATGTGGATATTTCCTATAAGGGAACGACCGTGTCGGAAGCCGATACCAGTACGGATGTCGCCCCCGATACCATCCGCGGCGAGTTGAAAAGCATTCAGTCGCAGATTCCCTCGAGCGGAGAGTGGGAGCCGCAGTTCCTCGATGAGTGGACCCAGAGCAGCGAGGGCTTGGAAGCCGAAGACGTTGAGAAGTATATATCCCAGACATTCGACCCCAATGCTTTAATTGGCGGTGACGGGTCTGTCGTCAAGCCTGCACAGGCAGCCGGTGATTTCATCGTCGACGAAGGTGACTTCGATGAACTGAAGAGTCTTCTCGAAAGAGCCGAAGGTGTTTTGGGCGAGACGGACTTTTTGCTCGGAGGAACCAGACAAGCCGTTTCCGTCGAAGAGCTTGCGTCAAACGATCGTGCAAGCGAGGAGCTCGAGATTTCGAGTATCGGCGACCTCGGTATCGCAAAGCGTTGGATTGACAAATTCGCCGAGGCGGGTGTGACGACCATCGGAGATGTCTTGAACAAGAGCGAGTCCGAACTTCTTGCGCTATCCGGCATCGGAGCGAAGGCTGTTGCAGAAGTCCAAGCCGGACTTGCCGAAAAGGGCATCGGCTTGAAGCTTTAGCGTATCGACCAGCCGGGTCGTTGTGGCTTTCGATACCGAATCCATTCGATATCGAAATGAAACTGAAACAAGAGGACGCTCTCTTTTAAAGGAGGGCGTCCTCTTCTATGAGTCACGCCGCGTAATATTTGCGCGTGAACAAGTCCAGGAGTACGATAGTTGTTCCGTGAGATAGTTGTTGTGAATAGTCAAGGGTTCTCAGAGGGCAATCTTTCAGAGTGAGGCAAAAAGGAAATGCAACTTGATACTTTGGTTTCGGCCTTGTTCTTCGATGCGGTTTTCTTGATTGTATTGACGATATCGGCGGTCTATGTGGGCAGGTATTGTGCGCATATCTTATTCGGGGGCGAAATCAAAGTCCGTTGGTTGGCACGCATCGAGAAGGGGTTTTACCGACTCCTCGGGGAAGGTGCCACGTCTGAACAGACTCCCCGAAGATACACCATGTCGGTTTTGGCCGTTTCCGTTCTTTCGCTGGTGCTTCTTTTCGCCATGCAGATGCTGCAAAAATATATCGGGCTCAATCCGACTCATCTCGCCGCTCCGGATTGGCGCATTGCCATCAACACCGCTGTAAGTTTTGTGACGAACACGAACTGGCAAACGATGGCAGTGACCCATAACCTTTCTTTCTTCGTGTCAATGCTCGGATTGACGGTGCAAAACTTCTTGAGCGCCGCGGTCGGAATCGCCGTTTTCTGCGTAATCACCCGTGGATTTTCGCGTACGAAATCCAACACCGTCGGTAACTTTTTCGTCGACGTGACGCGATCGATTCTCTATATACTTTTGCCATTGAGCATCGTTTTGGGAGTCGCTCTCATCGCCGCGGGCGTTGTTCAGACACTCACGCCGTCGCTTCATTATACGGAGCTGGCTTCCGGCATTCGTTCCGTCATTTCTCTGGGGCCGGTCGCGAGTCAAGAAGCGATCAAACAGCTGGGTACGAACGGCGGAGGTTTTTATGCTGCAAACTCGGCATATCCTCTCGAAAACTCGACATTCTTTTCAAATATTCTCGAACTGTTCGCCCTCCTTCTGATCCCGGCTGCGCTCTGTTTTGCTTTCGGAAGAGGGGTCGGCAACAAAAAACAAGGGTGGACGCTCTATGTCGTCATGCTTATTCTCTTCTCCGTTGCGACTTTCGGGATTGCTTATTCGGAGTATAAACTCAATCCCCATTACAAAGGTGTGAGCATGAGCTCGACGGTTTCCGGCAACCTGGAGGGCAAGGAGCTACGCAACGGCGTCACTACATCCGCGCTTTGGGCGGGAGCGACCACGGCGGCAAGCAATGGCTCGGTCAATTCAACGCTCGACAGCTTCACTCCGGTGAGCGGATTCGTGTTGTTAGCTCTCATGCAAACCGGCGAAGTTGTATTCGGCGGTGTCGGTTCCGGTCTTTACGGGCTGCTGGCGTTTTGTATTTTAGCGGTCTTCATCGCAGGACTTATGGTAGGGCGAACGCCGGAATTTCTCGGTAAGAAGATCGAGCCCTTCGAGATGAAGATGGTCTGCCTGGTCATCTTGGTTCCTTCGTTCCTCATTTTGGGGACCACAGCCGTGGCGACCTTGCTCCCGAGCGCCCAGGGTTGGTTGGGAAATCCCGGAGCGCACGGGTTCAGTGAACTGCTTTATACGTTCACCTCGATGGGCGCGAATAACGGGAGCTCGTTTGCGGGCATGAAAGTCGATTCGACGTTCGTCACGCTTGCCGGGTCGCTCTCGATGCTTCTTGCGCGGTTCGTTCCGCTTATCGCCGTCATCTATTTCTCGGGTTCGTTGGCGCGAAAATCGCTTGTTGCGAGTTCTGCGGGAACGCTTTCAACCACGAATACCACGTTTGTCATCCTGCTGCTCATCGTAGTCGTCCTCATCGGCGTACTCAGTTTCTTGCCTGCTTTGTCGCTGGGACCTCTCGCTGACTTTTTCAACACAGCTCATGTGATCGGTAGGTAGTGATAATGGCTAAGATAATCGATTCAGATATTGCGCGTGATGCGCTCAAGCAGTCTTTTGTAAAGCTCGGCTTTCGTTCGCAACTCAAAAATCCGGTTATGTTCGTCGTATATCTCGGGGCCATCGCCACCTTGGTGCTCTATATCGTGAGCTTTTTCGGTTTTTACGATACGAGCAGGGGTTATACGCTCGCCATTGCAATTATTTTATGGTTTACGTCTCTGTTCGCAAACTTCGCCGAAGCAATCGCGGAGGGGCGCGGTCGTGCCCAGGCCGATAGTCTGAAAAGTGCGCGTAAGGATGTGGTCGCACACAAAATTCTCACCGATGTGAGCGGACTTAAAGAAATTGTGCCCGAAGAACTTGAGATACAAGATGTGCTCAGCAACGAGTTGATCCGCGGAGATATCGTCATCGTCCATGCGCTCGAACAAATACCTATGGACGGAGAAGTCATAGTCGGTGCGGCATCGGTCGATGAAAGTGCGATAACCGGGGAGTCGGCACCGGTGATTCGTGAGTCGGGCGGAGATAGAAGTGCGGTTACCGGAGGGACATCCCTGATATCCGACCGGCTTGTGATACGCATCACCGCCACTGCCGGAGAGTCATTTTTGGACAAAATGATCGCCATGGTCGAAGGCGCATCTCGTAAAAAGACGCCGAATGAAATCGCTCTGGAGATATTGCTTATCGCGCTCACCGCCATTTTCCTCATGGTGACCGTGACGCTCTATCCCCTCACACGCTTTTCGGCGATGCTCAACAACCACGGGCAGGTCTTGTCGCTCACGACGCTTATCGCGCTTCTCGTTTGTCTCGCTCCCACAACTATCGGAGCGCTGCTCAGTTCCATCGGAATTGCGGGAATGAGCCGGCTCAATCAGGCGAATGTACTCGCCATGAGCGGACGTGCAATCGAAGCTGCGGGCGATGTCGACGTATTGTTGCTCGATAAGACGGGCACCATCACACTCGGAAATCGTCAGGCGGCGGAGTTCTTTCCCTTGCCGGGAGTGACGCACGAAGAACTCGCAGATGCGGCGCAGCTATCCTCGTTGGCGGACGAAACACCCGAGGGGCGCTCGATTGTCGTACTCGCGAAAGAGAAACACAACATCCGCGGTCGCGACTTAAGCGCGCTGAGCCCGGAGTTCATCGAATTTTCCGCCGCGACCCGTATGAGCGGCGTCGATTATACGGAAATCGGCGATGACGGCAAGGAAGAACGTATCGCCGTTCGCAAAGGCGCCGGAGATGCCGTCAAGCGTTATGTCGAAAATATGGGCGCCGTCTACCCGTCGGAAACGCAATCGATAATCGATGAGATTGCAAAGGCGGGAGGCACTCCTCTGACGGTGGTCAAGGGAGCGAAGGTGCTCGGGGCCATCTATCTCAAAGATATTCTCAAGGATGGAGTGAAAGCAAAGTTCGCCGACCTTCGCAAGATGGGTATCAAGACGATTATGATTACTGGGGACAACCCTTTGACCGCCGCTGCGATTGCCGCCGAGGCGGGTGTCGACGATTTTCTCGCAGAAGCCCAGCCGCAAATGAAGTTGGATCTGATAGCTCGCTATCAGAAGGAAGGCCACTTGGTGGCGATGACTGGAGACGGTACCAACGACGCTCCCGCGCTTGCGCAAGCAGACGTCGCCGTTGCGATGAATACGGGAACACAAGCTGCCAAAGAAGCGGGCAATATGGTCGATCTCGATTCAAGCCCGACGAAACTCATTGAAATCGTGCGCATTGGCAAGCAACTTCTGATGACGCGCGGAGCACTGACCACTTTCAGCGTCGCCAATGATATCGCGAAATATTTCGCCATCATTCCGATACTCTTTCTTTCCATTTATCCCAAACTCGGAGTGCTCAATATCATGCACCTGGCCACACCCACCTCCGCAATCTTATCCGCAATCATCTATAATGCGGTGATCATTTTGATTCTCATTCCGCTTGCGCTCAAGGGAGTTGCGTACAAAGAACTGCCCGCAGGTAAATTACTGCGACGTAACGCGCTGATTTACGGATTAGGCGGGGTCGTTGCACCGTTCATCGCCATCAAAGCTATCGACGTCGTGCTTGTTTTGCTCGGTGTCGCATAAGGGAGCGTATTCATGTTTCGTGTATTTTCTAAAGCTTGGCGTCCGGCAGCGGTGCTCTTGGTAGTGGTGACGTTGGTCTGCGGACTTGTCTATCCTCTCGCCTTGACCTGCGTGGGCCGTGTTTTTTTCAAGCAGAAGGCTCAAGGTCAGGTACTATATAATAAACAGGGCAAGGTCGTCGGGAGTCGTCTCATAGGACAAAGCACGACCGACCCGAAGTATTTGATCAGTAGACCTTCGGTCGGAGGTTCCGCCTCGAACCTTTCGGTGTTCGGCGGCGAACAAAAGGAATCGGTGGCGCAGCGTGTCGCTTATTTCAAGAGTATTGACCCGCAGAACAAGAAAGCCGTTCCGCAAGACCTGGTAACGGTTAGCGGCAGCGGAGTGGACCCGGATATATCCGTCGAGGCCGCTTATTATCAGGCGAGTAGAATTGCAAGACATCGCAATATATCATATGCAATGGTCAAGAAATTCATCGATGAGGCGACCACAACGCCTCTTATCGGCCCCAAGATTGTAAATGTGTTAGAGGTGAACATAAGCCTCGACAAACTGTAACGAAAGGCGATGCTGTGCTTCAAATAGTCGACTTCATTCTTCATATAGATGTTCATTTAGGTACGATGATGGCTGAATACGGCGTTTGGATTTACGCCATAATCTTCCTTTTGGTGGTCTTGGAGACCGGCTTGGTCGTTACTCCCTTTTTGCCGGGAGACTCCATGCTTTTTGCAGCGGGTTCTTTAGCGGCCATGGGGCATATGGATTTTTGGCTGCTGCTCCTTATCATGCCTCTCGCGGCTATCATCGGTGATGCGAGTAACTACATGATCGGGAAGTACTTCGGTTCAAAACTCATTGAACGCGATAATAATCGGTTCATTAAGAAGAAGCATATCGACGATACACAGAAGTTCTTTGTGAAGCATGGCGGTAAGACGATTATCATAGCGCGCTTCATGCCTTTCGTTCGAACGTTTGCACCTTTCATCGCCGGCGTAGGACACATGTCCTATAAAAGGTTCGCCAGTTTTAATATCATAGGCGGTTTTTCGTGGACGTGGTTGTTTTTGATTGTCGGGTATTATTTCGGGAATATTTCTTTCATAAAGAAAAATTTCTCTCTGACGATACTTGCTATGATACTAATTTCGCTTGTACCGATTTTTGTTATGACGGTAAGGAAGCGTTATGGAAAAAACGCAGGGCAAGCTTAAGATTTTCTTAGGATATGCGGCGGGTGTCGGTAAGACATACGCCATGCTCGATGCTGCCCATGAGCAGTATAAACGCGGTGTGGATGTGGTAATCGGATATGTCGAACCGCATGCACGCCCCGACACCGTGGCGCTTGTAAAAGATCTACCGAGTATCCCTACGAAAAAGATTCGATATCGCAATCTCAATCTCATAGAGTTCGATATAGATGCGGCGCTCAAGCTTCACCCGAGCTATATTCTGGTCGATGAGCTGGCTCATACCAATGCGCCCGGATCACGAAACATCAAGCGGTATCAAGATATTCAAGAACTGCTTGCGGCGGGAATAAACGTCTATACGACCATGAATGTGCAACATATCGAGTCCCTCAACGATATCGTGGGGCAAATCGTGGGAGTCGTCGTTTCGGAGACGGTTCCTGATAGCGTCGTCGATAAGGCTGAGGAAATCGATGTCGTCGATGTCGACCCGCAAGAATTGCTGATGCGCTTTAAAGAGGGCCGGATATATGCTCCTGAAAAGGCAAAACTTGCAAGCACCCAGTTTTTCACTTTGGAGAATCTGGCAAAGCTGCGCGAAATTGCTTTGCGAAAAGCTTCCGACCAAGTCAACGAGCAGGCGCCCGCACAAAAAAGCTGCGATGCCGTTCGATTGAAACTGCTTGTATTGGCCGGCCCCGAGAAACAGGCGGCGAAGGTCATTCGTGCGAGCTCTCGTATTGCGGATGCGTTACGTTGTAATTGGGTGGTGCTCTATGTCGAGACTCCCGATTCTGCGGATTTTCCTCCGGAACAAGAAAAAGTAATACGTGACAACCTCTCCTTGGCCGAGCGACTCGGTGCAGAGGTTGCGACGATACCGGGAGAAGACATCGCCGAGACTGCCGCCGAATATGTGCGCATCTCTGTCTTCACCGATGTGGTGGTCGGACACCGGGCCGACTCTTCGTTGCACGGTCCGTACCATCGGGGAATCGAATGTCGATTAATGGAATATCTTGATGATGTCGTCATACACATTATCCCCGAGGGCTCACACAAGGAACGATTGCCGCGAAAAAAACGTAATCTGTTGAAGCGCAAAAATATGTTCATGGCGGCTCGAACGCGACGCGCCGAACTGCTGTATGAAATCACCAAGATGCTTCTGACGACACGGGGAATGGGCAATATCATCGATTTGTCTAACGACTATCTCGTCAACATCTTCAATCGTTCTTCCATTATTTATGCCGGTGAGCCCGGTAATCCCGCATTGGGTCACCTGAAACTCGCCGCCGAGGGCACTGAAGACATGTATAGGAGTCAAGCCGAACGGGCAACCGCACGCTGGACGTATATTAATCAAAAGCGAGCCGGTGCAGGGACCGATACATTGGGCGGCGCGCACATGTTTTACACGCCGCTTCTCTCGCACGGTGAGATATTCGGAGTGGTGGGTCTGGCCGATGCGATGGCAGATCATGACGAGAGGCTGTTCGTCAAACTTGCTGCCGGTGTCATCGCTCTTGCCATCGAGCGCCAACGCCTTTCGGAGGCAGGAAGTACCAACAAGAAGCACCGCACCAAATAATTTCGGCGCGGTGCTTCATTTCAGTTTGATAGTCCTGTTCTCCGGAGCTTATCGGCCGAAGCTGCTAGTTCGCTCCCAGGGCTCCTTTTCGCACATAGTCGATAAAACTTGGGACCAAGAAGGGAATCAACTCCGGCAGATACGTCGGCATGAGCTGATCCATGGTTTTCGGCAGAAGTTCAGGTATGAGCTCATCCATGTCGTCAGGCATTATGCCGATGTAGTCTTTGACGGCCACAATCAAATCGGGCATTACTTTACCTAAAATCGACGGTGCCAACAGGGGGAACAGGGCCGGCATCATTTTCTCCATGAGGTCGAGGCCTCCGGGCACATGGCGCATTCCCATCATCATCGGCTTCATGCCGGCCGGCATGCTGTTAAGCATTTGCGGGTAGACGTCTTCCATCAACTTCGCCATATTCTCAGGTTTCATCAAGATGATGAACTTTTCGAAATAGCTCCACATATACTTTGAGTAGGCATCAGAGGTGGGAATATCGTAGCCGGCAGCTTCTGCGACCACGCGAGCGAGGTCGTCGATTACCAATCCCATATGGTTTTTGTCGTTGCTGTCGCGAAGTTGCACCTGGCAACAAGGGCAGAGCGCAATGACTTTGTCGGCCTTTTGGTCGACGGCTTCTTGGAGGCGTTGTCCGCCGAGAATCGGTGCAACCGAGATTTCTCCGATCAACGTTATGACGGAACCGCAGCACATGCCTTCTTCGCGGTTGTGCTCCATTTCCACATAGTCGATGCCGGGAATCGCCTTGAGCATATCACGAGGAGGCTCGTAGATTCCTTGTGCGCGACCTTGGTGGCATGAGTCGTGGAACGTGACGCGACCTTCGATGGGGCGCTTGAGCTCGATGGTACCGTCTGCGATGGCGGGTGCGATGAGCTCGGAATAATGCTTTACTTCGAAGTCGTATTCCTCACCGCGCTTTCGGGCGAGTTCGGCATACATTTCCTTCCATACCAATCCGCACGCCGGGCAAGAGGTCACGATTGTCTTTGCGCCTCGTTTGCGCGCTTCCGTGGTGTTGTGGACATAGATTTCTTCGAAGAGATCCCATTTTCCGGCCATCTTCATGGGGACGCCGCAGCACATTTCATCGGTGCCCATATAGCAGACATCGTGACCGGCGTCGGTGAGAAGTCTCAAAGTCGCCTCGGCGATGTCGGTTTCGACATGGCTTGCCGTGCATCCGGCGAAGTAGAGAACGTCGGCTGATTCTTTGAGTTTCGGCGCGACATCTTCAGGTACCCAATCGGCTCGATGCTCGTTTTTCGCAGCCCAGATATCTTTTTCATCGCGCAGCGAGGCGGCCATCATCTCGAAGGGAGGGAAGGTGCCGTTCTTATCTTCGTGGATGAGTTTGCCCCGCATGGTCGTCCAGTTGTGCTCGATGGGGATTTGAAGCTGGCAACGTTCATTGCACACCTCGCAGGTGGTGCACAAAAGCATGGTGTCGATCGCCTTGCGATCCCATTTCTCTTTGCCGGCCATGACCTCGCGAATATAGTGATACTTGCCTCGCGGCGATTGTGACTCCCAACCGCGACCCGAGTATTGCTCACAGGTCGGAACACAGTAGCCGCAGCTTGCGCATGAGTACGCCATAAGCGCGACATCTCCGGGAATCCCGTTGACTTCGCGTGTGATGTCGGTCATTTTCCGAGGAGGCTTCGCGGCGTTGGCGAAGGGGCGTATCACCCCTTCCAAGGCTTGGGCCGCGCCCATCATGACATTGACGAAGCCCTTATCGAGAACTTTTTCCGGATTCATCAAATGCTGCGGATCGACCTTCTCTTTATAGCGGGCGAGTTCGCGGACATGCTCTTTTCCGAGGACGCTTTCCGCCTCTCCGCGAAAATAGAGACCTGTGGAAAATGCCGAGCCGCCGTGCTGTTTGGCGATTTTGATGACGGTGAGCGCAAGGGCGAAGGCCAAGTTGAACTTGAAACTACGCTCGTCATGAGGAATGAATCCGAGCAAAATGACGCGGTCGCCTTCGAGATCCATGCCCTCGATGATGAGAGGTTGTTTAAGTTTTTTATCGATTTCGTTTATGACCGCTTCGAGCTGATCGAGCGGAACGATTACTTCGGTGGGGACGATTGAAGGTCCGAGACGCTTCAGGCGCATGGGGGAAAATCTTTGTTCCCATTCATGATCGGCGGCTTCGTTACCGAGATCGGTGCCGCCGTGAGCTTGCACGATTTTCTCAAGCGGTGCGGCCACGCTTTCCGTGCGTGATGTGGGATAGGCTACGACGGCGACATAGCTCACCGGGATGTTCGGCTCAAAGTGATGCTCATCTTGGTAGGCATGCCCATGGCGATGAGGAAGTTGCTTTTTGAGGCGAATCGAATCGGGGTTCAAGAAAGAGAAGGACCAAAGGGCGATTTTTTGATTTCGAATATCTTGCATCGTTTTTGCGAGGTCGCCGATGGTCTTGAAGGAAAAGAGGCGGTGCGTTTCTTCTTCGAGCTCGCGGACTTTGAGTTCTACCTCGGTGATGATGCCGGTGATGCCTTCGGCGTCGGCGATGTGGGCGGAAAGGCTATCGCCGGAGAACTCCTTGACCTCACCGGTCGGGAGTACGACGCGCGCGGAGATGACATTTTCTTTGAACTCACCATACTCATAACTGCCGAATCCGCATCCTCCTTGAGCGAGCCAACCCGCAACTGTGGAACTCCGGTAGGAAGAAGGATAGGTACGAAGTGTGATCCCCATCTTTTTGATGTCGCGATCCACTTGCTCCCAGATTGCGCCCGGCTGTACGCGAATACGCAAATTCGCCGCGTCGAGAGATAGGATCTTGTTCATCGAGCTCATGTCGACGACGACGCTCCCCTTCGTGGGGAGGGCTCCTCCGTAACCGCTTGTCGACATGCCGCGTGGAACGAGAGAAAGTCGTTCTTTCTTTGCAAGTTTAATGAGATCGATGACCTGTTGCTCATTTTGCGGGCGTACGACGGCGCCGGCTATGCCGTTGGGGATGAATGGAGCTACCAGACCGGGCATCGTACCGATGTCGGTGGAATACATTTTTCGTTCTCGCCGGTCGGTTCGTACGAAGTTTTCGCCGAGAAGTGCAACCAGTTTCGATGTAGTCGCAACGCCGATTTCGCTCATGATTATCCTTTCACGCAGCCGATATTTTAAACCTTAATACTTTTCTAATATTAAGGTTTTTCTAAACATTCAGATTAATAATATGGCACATGAATAGAAAATGCAAGTGGTAAAAATACACTTTGCAGCACACGAAAAATTTAATATCGCGGTCGCGGTCGCGGGACCGCGACCGGTCGATTCGATTGAGCCGCAGCGCGTCGGCTTGCCCGTGTCGACGGTCGACGAGAGCTCCTGTCGGTAAGCGTTTGATTGCTTTTGTGGTGGACCAACTTATCGATGTAGTAGGTCACCACGGTGAAAAGACTCATGAACAAACCGTACCAGAGGATGTCGATGATTCCGCTACTTTTATCCGATGCATACATGCCGGCCATTGTGCCCGAAAATATCTTTTGGGGAATGTCGAGAGTGTACGCACCGAAGGCTCCTCCGGCGACGAGTAACAAACAAAGAACAGAAGATACGGCCGTCGACAATTTAATGCGAATCGTCTTTTGAACGGTGGTCCAGCCCAGGCCGAGATGGATACCTGCGAGAATCAGCCCGATTATCGAGATCGGAACGTGCAGAGATCTCCAGATCGTCGATGAGCTGGTGATGTTTGTGAGTACCGTTATTGAGATGAAGACGCCACTCACGATGATGAAAATCATGAAGACGGCGAGTAATACGTCCACAACCCATTTGAGGACCGTCTTTTTCGGAAGACGACCCGAGGTTATTCTTTTACTGATTCCTGAGATCCAAGCTACGTTCACCATGCAGTGGATGATGAACATTCCGCCGAGCGCAAGTCCTCCGACTTCATGGAATGTCGGTGAAATGACTCGATAAGAATACAACAACGTAAGCAAGACGAGCATAATTCCATCAAGAAACACTTTTGCCGATGTTTTTGATTTCACGGGTTCTCTCCAATTTTCTTTATAATAGTTTAGACCATAAAGTATGGAGAAAACCCAGGGATGTTGCGTCATCCCATGAGACGATTGTCCTGTTGCGATGTACATCTTTGGGAGTAGTGAGATTTAGTTGTGGTGTCTATCAATCATGCGGTGGAACGCGTGAAGTATAATTGTACCGTGCGTCTATCGATGTCTTGGAGGAGTCATGGCTCAGTTTGATAAAGAAGGTTATATCGAGATTCCGCCTGTAGCAGGTGGCTTAAGCGAAACGTTGCGCGCGGCCGGCTATGAATTCGTCGATGCGATGGCAGACTTGGTCGATAACTCCATCGATGCCGGAGCAACTGAGATATATGTCAATATCGGCCTCGACTCGTATTTGGAGCCATCCATCTACATTGCCGATAACGGTTGCGGCATGAGTCGTGTCGAAATCGCTCAAGCTCTGACGTACGGGTCAATCGATTCGGCGAGTGAAGAACGCCTCGGAAAATTCGGTATCGGGCTCAAGACGGCTTCCACGGCGTTTTGCCGTAGGATTCTCATACTTACGCGTGATGAACTCCATACGTGTTGGCGCGGCGTACTCGACCTCGACGACATCAAGAACAACAGCATATGGCGCTGTCGTGTGACCGAGTTGGAAAATGCGAAAGAGCGTGCCTTTCTCGATAATTTCGTCGATAGAGAGACGGGAACACTCATCTGGTGGGATGAAATCGACCACCTCTTCGACAAAGATGCCGCACGCGAGGAATCGTCGCGTAAGCGTAAAATCAACGCCTATGCCAAAAAGTTCTCGCAACACGCCTCGATGACGTTTCATCGTTTTCTCGACAAGCATGATGAGCGCGCCCGAAACATCGACATTTACATAAACGACGAACCGCTCAAAGCGAGTAATCCTCTCTGTGAGTTCGAAAGGGCGACTGAGATTCTCAGTTCCACTTCATACAATGTATTGGATGAGCGCGACGAAACAATCGGGGGCTATAAGTTCACACTTGTTTTGTTGTCCGAGAAAGATGATTTTTCAAGTAGCGAGTCTTTCAAGCGCGCGAATATCACCATGGGTAATCAGGGTGTTTACATCTATCGCAATAATCGAATAATATCCCACCAAGGGTGGATGGGCTTGCGGGAGAAGCATCCTTCGGGGAACTACCTGCGTGCCGCGCTCGACATGGATTATCAGCTCGACGAAGTGTTGAAAATCGACTACAAGAAGGATTCGGTTACGGCGCGGGAAGGTTTCACCGACAGGTTTGCTAAAACCGTCGCGCTGGGCTTTGCCTCCGCACAGAGACGCTCTGAGATTGAGCTGAATAAAAAGAAGGAGCAAAACTTTTTCAGCAAGAGCGCTCCCGTTTCCGAAAGCCCCGAGAAGGTGCGGAAAGAGAAAGCCGAACCGAAGAAAGCATCGCGCGCGGATATCTGGGTTTCGCCGGCAAAGCCCGTCGGAGACGGTTCGTTGTGGAACGCATCGAAAGATAAAGGGAAGACCGAGCTGAGGTGCAATACCGAACATCCGTTCTATAAATTGGCGGATGATGGACGGGTGTCTGCTGCCGAGGCGATTGAGATAATGCTGTGGGAATTGGGCAAATTCGAGTCGGATTTGGTCGATGGCTCCACGGCGAAAAAGATGATGGGCGTCGCCCGTGATACTATTTCTTCGGAGTTGCGCCATATCGCCGAAACGTGGGATGAAACACCGGTCGAAGATTAGTCTCGTTTATCCACGAATGGCGAGCGTGATTATTGTATAATTATAAACCGTGCAAACAACAAGCCTCAGCTAATTGTGAGGCTCGTTGTTTGGAAGGCCGCCCATATTAATATATCAAGTCCGTGTGCCTGCGCGCAGGCACTATGAGGTTATGCATGCAGTGGAATTCCGCACCTGAATATATCGCTTGTGTTTTGTTGATGATATTGTTGTTCTATTCGCGACCCAGCGGGACGTTCCCCTCCGGGCGTATGTTTGTGTTTCGCATGAGTATCGTTCTCGGACTCGTCGCAACAGTTCTCGACATTGCCACGACATTCACCATAACGAACCCGACGCTTGCCCCGCAGTGGATGAACGCCTTGCTCAACTATGCGGGATATATGGCAATTCCTTTGGTCGGAGCGTCGATACTGCTCTATCTTTCTCTGCTCATACACGCATCGAGCGTCATTCAACAATCACAGCGGAGAATGCTCATGGCCATGGGGGCACTGTATGTTCTCTACCTCGGCCTGTTGTTTTCGACTTCGGCCACCCATCTGGTGTTTAGTTTCAACGGAAAGGGAGAATATATTCGCGGTCGGTACTACCAATCTCCCGGGATGCTTGTGGCGCTCTACTCCGGAATATTTTTCGCGTATGTGTTTCTCGAACGGAAAAGAATAAAACGGCCGGTGTTACTGGCGCTCGCCTTGATTTTCCCTATCGGCGTCGTCGGAATCGGCGTCCAGATTATTTTCCCTGAAATTCTTCTTTCGGGAACGGTCATGGCACTTGTGCTTCTCATTCTTTTCATCACATTTCAAAATCATCAAGTTTATGTCGATTCGCTCACGGGGCTGGGTGACAGAGATGCATTCCTCGATGCGCTCGTACATCACAGTGCGCATGCCGATTCTTTTCATGTGGTTATGATAGGGTTGCGAAAATTTCGTCGAATAAATCGTCGGTACGGACAGTATTTCGGTGATGAATTACTGAAAGAAATTGCACGGATAATCAGACTACTCGGTCGGGATTTGAATATGACCGCGTTTCGGACCGTGGGATCAGACTTTTCCGTCATCATTTTTGATGACGGTACCATGAAAGATTCTTATAACGAATATCTTGTGAGTATACTGGAGCGCTTCAAAGAGCCTTGGACGATTTCGGGGGTCCAATGCACCGTCATGGTGAGCCTCGCCGATATCGATTGTCCTTGTTCGGACGGTAACGGGAACGATATTTTGGCGGCACTGGAATATAAGCCTCTCATGGTCAGAGATGAAAAAACAGGAGAACCCGTCGACGCGATCGTGACGCCCGAGCTTGCGCACTTTTCCGATATCCGTGCTGCTTCCGCGCGACGGGATCACCTGATCGAACTGATGCAGAATGCGCTTGCCGAGGATTGTTTCACCGTTGTTTTTCAACCGCTGTATTCTTGCAGTGTGAATCGCTACGTTGTCGCCGAGCTCTTAATTCGCCTTAACGATACCGACGGTACGCCGGTATCTCCTGAGGAGTTCATCCCTGTCGCCGAGCAGAGTGATCTTATTGTGCAAATCGGATGGTACACGATAGAGAGGGCATGCCGCTTTTTTGCGGAAAATCCGAATTCTGTGCTTGAGTCTCTTTCCGTCAACCTTTCGATGCATCAACTCATCGAAGACAATATGACGCGCCGTGCCAAAGCACTCGTGGACGAGTACTCAATTGAACCGAGCCGTATTAAATTTGAAATTACCGAACGAACGTTTGCAAGTGAACCGGCTCGAGTTTATGAGCATATGAATGATTTGCATATGCTCGGTTTCGGATTCCATCTCGATGATTTCGGGACGGATTACTCCAATCTCACCCGCGTTATGCGTATGCCCTTCGAGACGATTAAAATCGATCGCAGCCTAATATGGGCAGCTAAAGAAAGCGAAGGCATGGGCCATCTTTTGAAATCCCTCACGAGCAGCTTTCAGCTTATCGGTATGGAAGTGGTGGCCGAAGGCGTCGAAAACGCAGGGCAGGACGAGTTGGTCAAGGAGTGCGGAGTCGACAAAATTCAGGGATTTTACTATGCACGCCCCATGAGTTCGCATGCGTTGGTCGAGTTCCTCGCAGCACAAACGGAATAAGCCGACTGCAGATCAGCTGATGAAGGCGATGGCGAGCACAACTGCGGAAAGTGCGATGACCAGCAGATATAGGCAGCAGCCGAGCGATTTTCGCGAACCGCTGATTCCTCCGAATGTTGTGCGCTTGTACCCGAAATTGTAGAGTGCTTTTTTGGGGTTACGGATAACGCCCATGCCTTTGCGACCGTAGAATGGGTTGACGGCTTCTTCCGCTCGGCACTTTTTCAAACCTGATTAATGATATTGTAGTTGAATTCAGGAGCAAAAGAGCACTATGCGTTAGAATATAGGCAAGACTTGTGGGCGGAGTGATGTTGCTTGCGCAAGGTGGACGATATGATCGGGAGGCGGCATATATGACGACGAATTATGGAGGCACCGCGGTGCGATCGACGGTAAAAGCTGGAATCTCTTTTGGAACGGCACTTGCAATGGTTATTTCCTACGCGGCATCTAATTCGATTTTTTGGACGATTTTTCACGGAATCTTCGGGTGGGTTTATGTAATCCTCTATGTTCTCAAGTACGGGTGGAGCTAAGCCGAATATGGCCAATAACGTTTTGTCCCAGTATTCGGCAGAACTTTTGGCTCGTTACATTAAAGAATTCATAACCAAGCTAATCATTATTTCTTTCTCTTTCGGCCGAGACTCAGCAATCATTATCGTGATAGCGACGAGAGTGTAGTCATCGATTAGTTTTTTGTCATTGATGAACAATATCTCGTTCTTATCCAAGAAATAGAGAAAGAGCGCGGCATTGCAGCCTTTTCTTCAACGGACGAATAGAGGTCGGCTCCCTTAAAACTCTGATAGACGGCCCCGATGCTCCCTTTGAGCGATTCATCTTTTTCGTGTCCGAACAAATCGCTTGTTTCGTGATTCTTCATTTTATTTATAAGCGTAACGCACTCTTCATATGAAAGTACATATATTGCAGGGGTGCCATCCGGCCTCGTGATTCTTTGGTGGTCATAGTCATCTAATATATTTAGGGCGCGTGAGTATTGCTCTACAACACCGAGAACTTGTTGCGCGTCGAGGCTATTGGCGGTGCGTTTCATGAGCTTGACAATTGTGCCAAGCTGCTCGAGTCGAGTGGCATTGAGCGCATAGCCTCGAGTAATATATTCCTTTAAGATTTTATTGGCCCAGCGACGGAACTCAACACCACGTTGTGATTTTACGCGGTATCCGACTGAAATGATTACGTCGAGGCTATACACATCAACAGAACGAGAGACCTTGCGTTCACCTTCAGTTTGAACTTGTGCATATTTTGCACAAGTTGTTTCTTGGTCAAGCTCGTTTTCTTTGTAGATATTGGTAATGTGACGAGAGATGACTGTTCTATCTCGGTTGAATAAATCTGCCATCTGGTCTTTCGTCAGCCAGACCGTATCATCATCAATTTTTACCGGTAGAGAGATTTGCTCATCCATCGTACTGAATATGACAAGTTCATTTGGTTTGCCCATTAGTGTAACCGTCTTTCAGAAGCGAGCAGACACTTTAGATAAGCGTACCTGAAACTGACGGGCATTGCATACTTGTCTGTCACTCGCTAACGACTATCGTTCCGCCGCCGACCACGATATCGCCGTCATAGAGCACGACGGCTTGACCGGGAGCGATTGCGCACTGCGGCTTATCGAACGTCACTTCAAGTGAGTCGGGGCCGGTCTGTATGACGGTTGCCCATTGTTCCTCTTGGCGATAGCGGGTGCGGACCTGCAAGCGCGTGGGACCGTCGAGCTTTTCCACGGCGATCATGTTGACACGATCGGCCGACAAACTCTTCGAATACAGGCCTTCTTGTTCGCACAATACGACCGTGTTCTCCAGCGCGCGGATCTCTTTGACATAGAACGGTTGCGCGGCTGCCACGCCCAGGCCTTTCCGCTGCCCGACCGTGTAGTGGATGATTCCGCGGTGCGTTCCGAGCTTGTCCCCGTGCACATCGATGAAGTCTCCGGGGGCATTGTCCAAGTCGGAATGCTGCTCGATGAATGCGCCGTAATCGCCGTCTTGCACGAAGCAGATGTCTTGACTCTCACTTTTATCCGCGTTGATGAACCCCTGCTCTTTGGCGATTTTCCTCACCTGTGTTTTGCGCAAGCCCCCGAGGGGGAGTCTGGTGTGCGCGAGCTGGTCTTGCGTCATGGTGTATAGGACGTAGCTTTGGTCCTTCGTCTCATCGACGGCTTTCTTGAGGAGGAACCTGCCGCGCGATTCGTCCCATTCGATGCGCGCATAGTGCCCCGTGACGACCGTGTCGTAGTCGAGCTCCTCGGCACGTTTGAGGAGATGCTCGAACTTGAGGTAGCGGTTGCAATCGATGCAGGGGTTGGGGGTGCGCCCGTGGCGATAGGCATCGATGAATCGCTGGATGACTTCGCTCTCGAACTTGTCGGAGAAGTTGAACACGTAGTGCGGCATGCCCAGCTTGGCGGCCACGCACTTGGCGTCTTTGGCGTCTTCGAACGAACAGCAGGAGTCCTCGCGGCAGAGACCGATGTCTTCGTTGTTGAAAAGCTTCATGGTCGCGCCGACGCACTCGTATCCTTGCGAGATGGTCAGATACGCGGCGACCGAGCTATCCACACCGCCGCTCATGGCGATTATGGCGCGATTGTTCATGGATGGTGTCCTTGTCCTGATAGCCAAAAACAAGCGGCTATGAGATATCGATGGTAGATGGTGCTTATTTTAGCATGGCACATCGGGTCAAACTATCCTCTAACAGGCTGCGGGTATTATTCAGCCTGTTAAATTTTGAAGCGATATGTTATGCAAATAGTGTTTTTGAAAATGTTTCGATGAGAAACTTCACGAGCGATTTGGAGATGAGTGCGGCTTGCCTCGATTAACTTATGGCTGTTTTAATGTTCAAGCTACTTACTCAGCGCTTATATTGTAATGAACAAATGGACAATCTGTGAGGCACAGCGGCATGTTGCACCAATTAACGCAGGATTGCTAGTATATTAGTGGAATGGCGCTGCGTTAACGCCCATAATTTCGTAAATAGGCTTTTACTAACTTATTATGAATATGCTGCATAAGATTTGATGGGGTATTTATTGTGGAGTGTTAGCTCCAGCGTTGTTCCTATATCGATTTTTGATTAATTTAGAGGTGCACATTGGATAGCAAAAAGATAGAAATGTGTACCTAGAGATTTTATCGTTCTTGGGAGACATCGTTAACTGCGTGTGAATTATTCGCCTCGAAACGTGGAGGGGTGGTAGATGTGTTGCAACACAAATTTTGGAGCTTTTTAGACAATAAAAGATTTCGCAAGTTGAATCGTTATGAGGTGTGGAAGAGAATATTTTTCATAAAAGACTGTATTGATACAAAGTTTGAAATTGAATACAACCTGAGCAGTCATCGTGAGCATCGATGGATTTCTGATGAAAATGCAAAAAAGGACAATGATAAGAATCGTCTGCCTCAGGGCGAACGTCTTGACATTCCATATGTCTGGGCTATTGAGTATTATTCATCGTCAACAATAATTCAGTTTGTAGAGAAAATTCAATTGCTTGGGATTTCCAGTGCAGGTTTCGGCTCTTCATTGGCAGATACGGTTGCGAACTATCGGCATCACGCTGTTATAGATGAACTTTGCCTCTTTAGCATTGACAGGAAAAGACACGAGAATAAGAGACTTGAAATTCCAAATGGCGTAGATAGAATTGAGGCCACGCTTGTCTCGCTAACGTCAAGTCTTACTGCAGTGGTATTTGGATTTGAAATCAATCCTTCCTTAGCTGGGAAGTTGCAAGCGCCGCTTTCCGCAGACTATAAAGAGACAGTAATTATGGGCTTAGATACGCCTGCGAAAATGGTCAAATATCTGTTCGGTATAAAAAAATATCAGAATGCATGCCTTCAAATTGGTGGCCCAACCCTTGGATTCAATTTAGCGGGAAATAAAGTTCTTGAGGATATGGAACATACGTGCACTGATTGGATTGCGAAATATCTTCCCGGAGAGCATAAATTTGGCGAGACTAGATTGCCGCCAACGGCATTGTTATGCGTTACGGAAAATGATGATCCATATTCGCCATTGTTAAGTAAGATTGGAGCTTTTAAGCTTTTAGGATTTGGGGATAGTTCTTCGATATGGAGGTTTCGAGGATGTGCGGCGGCAAGAGTTGTGGCTCCGATAGGAAATAACCAGCACAGAATGATAATTGGCTGTCGATATGGCGCGATTATCGAATTTTTAGGATTAAAACGTAGTTCTACTCGACAAAGCATAGGTGCTGTTTGCAATCGCAAACTCGTAGTCCTCATGGCAAAATGGGGCTTATCTTGTCTTTTGGATGATTATTATTGCGAATTGTCTTCCGTTAGGGATGCAATTGCAGCAAATAACAATAAAGGCGCCAACAAAGCGATGAAAGAGGCTGAACGAACATTATTGGCTCAAATCTTTGGCATGTTGTCCGTGTGCAAAGATGTTGATGCATTGCCAGATTCATATATGGAAGATGAAAAGAAAGAAATCCATTTATTTCAGGATAACCCCCACTATCCTAGAAGCTTTAACCAAGAAATCTTTTCATATCAACGCTTACGCTCCCGAGAAGTAGAGATGGTCTCAAATCACATTGAGAACATGTTTATAGCGTCAACTAATTTTTCTAATGTAATTTCAAATAGAAGAACTCAAAAAATTGCCATCATTGTTGCATTAATATCGGTGTTACTTTCGTTTGCTTCATTGACCATGGGATATTTTATGAAATAGCAAGCGAGATTTACTTTAAATAATATCTCAAACTTTTCGATAACAAGTGTTTTCGCAGGAGATGCGGATACAATTATGCTTGGAAGTAAGGTGCCCTGATTTTTGGCTATGTCTATTAGCTGTCCTTTGATTTGCGACATTGTCGTCTCGGTTGAATCAACCAAGAAGCAACAGACGCAAATCAAAATCATGAGCGCGCCAACCGTTCAGCACGTGAAATTGCGTCTGGTTCTAGCTCCTTCGTTAAGGCATAAGTCGTTGTCTTGCCCGAAAATGTGTTGTAGAACACGTTTTATGCGGGCCAGACGACACCGCCGAGCAGGATTGTAGTTCATTTTTGGACAAGGTCATAGCCCATTCTGTTAAGGAACACCTGCATTGTGTTGCGTTTGATAGCCGTGCTAAACAATGTAGTCGCGGTACTCTCCGTAGCCCTCTTTTTCGAGGTCATCGTAGGGGATAAACCGCAGCGCCGCGCCGTTGATGCAGTAGCGCGTGCCGTTGGGGGATTCGGCGTCGCCGGTAAAGACATGGCCGAGATGCGCGTCGCCCTGTGAGCTGCGGACCTCGGTGCGCACCCTGTTGTGGGAGGTATCCACTTTTTCGACCGCGGCGTTCTCATCGACGGTTCTGGTGAACGCCGGCCAGCCGCATGAACTGAGATATTTGTCGTCGCTTGTGAAGAGCGGCTCGCCTGTGGTGATGTCGACGTAGAGGCCGCGCTCCATCGAACCGGCGTATTTATGGGCGAACGGCTCCTCGGTCGCGCCGAGTTGCGTGACGCGATACTCCTCGGGAGCAAACGCCTCGATAATGGCTTGATCGGTGGGGAGGCCAAGGCGGTTCGCCTCATGGACGATTTCGTCGATCGTGCGGAATGCCGAGAGGGGCACGTGGCAGTAGCCGCCCTGATTTTTTGCGAGATAGTCTTGATGGTATTCCTCAGCAGGATAGAAGTGCGTGAGTTTTTCGGCTTCGACTCTGATGCCGCCGTGGATGGCGTCCTCGATGTGCATGATCTTGTCGATTGCCGCGAAATCTTGCTCGTCGGTGTAATAGATGCCGGTCTGATATTGCGAACCGATGTCGGCGCCTTGACGGTTTTTGACGGTGGGGTCGATGATGTGGAAGAACGCGAGTACTAGCGCGTCGAGGCTTATGACGCTCGGGTCGTAAACGACCTTGACGGTCTCTGTGCATCCAGTTTGACCCGTGCAAACCGATTCGTAGGAGGGCGCCTCGCTCACGCCGCCTTGCGCGTAGCCGCTCACGACTTCGCCGACTCCCGGGATCGCCTTGAAGAATTTCTCCGTGCCCCAAAAACATCCACCGGCAAAGTAGATTTCTTTCGTTTTCCCGGTTGTGCTTGATGTCGTTTGTCTCATGATGCCTCCTCTCTGAATACTACTCGAAATATCGGTCGAACTACCATAGAAACAGCAGATACTGACCAGCATTGAGCTAAGTGTCTTCGGGCAGTTTAAAACGATTGGAAACGTACAGCGCCACACCAGTGAAGATCAACGGGCGGATCAGGTGTTGTTTGTGATCACCACCGATGGCAGGGGAAACGCCAGTCGTGAATACACCCATGAAAAAATCAAAGAAAAGATTGAAGATAACCTTGATAATCCAAGATTAATAATCCTGTTGGAAAGGAGATAGTGTTATGTATAAAGGCGGTTACATGGGCAAGGTTCTCAGGGTGAATCTGACAACCGAGGAAATAACAGTCGAGGAATTACCGGAGAAAATTGCAAAAGACTATATCGGAGGAGCGGGATTTGGAATAAAGTATCTTTTTGATGAGGTACCCGGAGATACAGATCCACTTGGCCCTGACAATAAGTTGATTTTTGCACCTGGACCGCTCAGCGGTACTTCAGCACCCTGCGCAAGTAGAATGGCGCTGACAACAAAATCACCGTTGACCGGCGCTGTAGGTATGGCGCTTTCAGGCGGCTATTTACCGGTGGAACTTAAGTTTGCCGGCTATGATGTTCTCATCATCGAAGGGAAATCGGAAACACCCGTTTACCTTTGGATAAACGATGATAAGGTCTCTATCAAGAAGGCAGAAAAGGTTTGGGGAATGGATACAATGGACACCCAGACCATCATCAAGCAAGAGCTTAACGACCAGAATATCAGGATAGCATGCATCGGCCAGGCAGGAGAAAACCTTTCAAAGATGGCAGCTATAATTAATGAGCGAAGGGCATTTGGAAGAAAAGGTGTCGGAGCCGTTATGGGTTCCAAAAACCTAAAAGCCATTGCTGTCAGAGGAACAAAAAAGGTTCCCATTGCAAATGAGGCGGAGTTTAAAAAGGCCAGACAATTTATGCTCGACGCCATGAAAAGTAGCCCGGTACTTTACCCTGAATTTTCAAAGCTTGGCACGCCGATGGTAGTGGAGGCTACATCGGCTTTGGGGATATTTCCTTCAGAAAATTATCAAAAAACCGGAGAGAAGGATTATTCAAAAATTATCGGAGTGGCTGTAAGTTTAAGCAGACATAAAGGAAGTGAGCACTGCTACGGATGCCCTGTAGGATGCACCCAGCTCAAGCTTGCAAGAGGCGGTAAATATGAAGGCGGGATGTCTCATCCTGAATATGAGACCTATTATAGCCTTGGCAGTGTAGTGGGAGTCGATGATATCGACAGCATCATATATAACGACCACCTGTGTGACAAGTTTGGATTGGACACTATGTCAACGGGGGTTACCATAGCTTTTGCCATGGAACTTTTTGAAAAAGGTATTTTGACATTGGAGGATACACAGGGCCTCGATTTGAGATTCGGAAACCATGAAGCAGTGTCATATTTAATCACTGAGATTGCCTTTAGAAGGGACGGTCTTGGGGAAATGCTTTGTGACGGGTCAAAAGCCATGGCTGAAAGACTTGGCGCTGATACAGGGAAATACGCCATGCATGTGAAAGGGCTTGAGCTTCCGGCCTACGACCCAAGAGGCGCAAAGGCCCACGGTCTCAACTTTGCAACAAGCTATACAGGAGCAGACCACAATCGGGGATATGCATTTCAGGAAATTTTTGGGATCCCTGTACCAAGTCCATATGACCGGTTTACTCCGGAGGGAAAGGGCTGGCTGACGAAATGGAACCAGGATATCAGATGCGCAACCACTGATTGTCCGACGATGTGTGGCTTCCTTATGGACATGGCGCTTGCGCCCATAGCTGAGCAGAATACCGCTGACATGGTGAATGGAGCCACCGGCATTGGTCTCACAAAGGAAGATGTCGGCAGAGTTGGTGAAAGAGTGAATAACCTTGCAAGAGTTTTTAATATCACAGCTGGATTCACACGAGCCGAGGATACCTTCCCAGAAAGAATCATGACCGAAGCGATTAAGGAAGGCGAATCCAAAGGTCAGATAATCACTAAAGACGAGCTTGATTTTATGCTCAATGATTATTATGATGCGCGGAATTGGACACGTGAGGGTATACCGACCAGCGAGAAACTTGAAGAGCTTGGGCTTGAGGAAGCGGTGATGGTTCTCGAGAAACGGAACCAGGCATAGTGTAGCTGATGGTCAAGATGCATGACCGCCCCGACCGGAAACGCCGCCCACTTTTTGCGTGAGGGCACAAAAGATTAGCAGACCTCCGTAAAAAGCGGCGGTGACGGCGCAAAGCATAGATATATCTTTTAATAACCTTTAGTAAATAATTGTTATAACTATGTATAGTTAACGCATAAGCGGAATGAGCATATTTCAAGACAAAGGAAGTGCTCGCATGGAGGAAGTACTCGATTTTCTCAAGAAGTGCCAAACGTATTATCTCGCCACGGTCGAGGGTGACCAGCCGCGGGTGCGTCCGTTTGGAGCGGTGGGTTTGTTCGAGGGCAAACTCTACATCCAAACCGGCAAGGTGAAGCAGGTTTCCAAACAAATCGCCGAAAATCCCAAGATTGAAATCTGTGCGTTCGACGGGGAGTCATGGATTCGCGTGCAGGCTGTCGCCGTGACAGATGACAGGCGAGAAGTTAAGCAGCATATGTTGGACGAATATCCCTCCTTGCAAAGTCGCTACTCGGTCGATGATGACAATACGCAGGCTCTCTATCTCGAGAATGCTGTGGCGACATTCTCATCTCGTGGCGTTGAGCCGAAAGTAATTCGGTTTTAAATGTTTGAAAACGGGTTCTGTGTCTAGAAAACTCAATACGCTGGTCCGCTTTATAGATCGCGTGAATAATCAAACAAAAAAGGTGGGAAGCGATTAAGCTTCCCACCTGCACTTTTGTTGGTCGCGGGGACAGGATTTGAACCTATGACCTTCGGGTTATGAGTTGGTTCGAGTAGTTTCTTGCTAGTTCCATTTCAGTCCATATTGTTGCCTTTGAGCTGGGGTTTTAATGATACTTTAGTCCTTCTTGGTATCGCCCGTTATAGGTAGTTTTGGCTAATTTCGCTTACAAAATGCTTACAAAAATTTAAAGTGGCATTTGAACAGAAGCTTGGATTACATTTTCTGTAAAATTTGGGTTATAATACGCGTAATATCGTTTATTTAGGGAGGGCATTATGTCAGAGCAAAGTGTTGGGAAAAATGAACAGTCAATAGAACAGAAACAGCTTACCATTATTGCCGAGGGGTCAGTCCAAAAGGGTGAATACGCAAACTATACTATGATAGCGAGCGGCCCTTATGAGACGACAATTGATTTTGTGTCACTGGATATTATGAGCCAAGCTATGGGGAACGAGCCAATCGGAAGGTTGACATCGCGAGTAATTGTGGCGAATAGTTTTTTTCCAAAACTCAAAGAGGCAATTTTAAATCATAAACTTTCAGATGCTGAAAAGCAGGAGTAGCCTTATGGAAGGAAACACTGATAAAGACGAAATAATATTTAGTGCCACAGACCCACTTGGACGAGATGCAATATTGTTGAATTCTACCGTAGAAGCGAAGCGTTTTGCCCATATGGACGCTTCCGGGTTGAGCATAGCGGAGACTGAGGAGTGCATAACGCATCCGAGCCAAATTCATGTAACTGCGAAAGTTGAAGAATATCCAAATAGAAAGATTTATTACAAAATTGATAAACCTATGCTCGGAAGGCCTCCAATAAGACGAGTTGTTGTTGATCATACACAGAATCCGGGAATAGTTGTTTCATGGATGCGTGGGTCGAAGTTATCGAAATATGATAGCATTGAGTACCGCGAGGCTGGAGCATGAGCAAATGAAAATCTTAAAAGCAGATAAGAGCCACACGGCATATGATAAAGGTGCCGATGTCTTATATATCGGCCTTGGAGAATCAAGTTGTACAGATGCAGTTGAAGTTAATGTTGGATTGACAGTTTATTATGACCTCGAAACAAAAAATCCAGTAGGAATTTCGGTGGAAAACTTTTCAAAAGTAGAAAAAATTATGCCAATTACTATAAAGATTCATGAACCGGAGCCATTCGAAGTTCAAATTTCAGGTTTCCAAGAATTTGGGAATGAATAAATCTTTGTTGTTTACCAACTAGCCCATAAGACTTCCGGGCCCAACCATTCATCGTTTTCATTCGAATCAAACGTATAGGCATCGTCAATTTGCCATATGAGATTTCTTACTTCATCAAGGCTGAACGCATTGCCGTGTTTCACCTCTACATGTATCTTGCGCGAGCACAGATAGCGTTTACGGTTCTTGAGGCGTTCATCGCTATCAAAGGTCTTACCGATGTACTTGCTGGCGTAGGCGGCTCCTGAACGGGCGTTCTTGAAGTCTTTAAGGTTGATGCGTACAAATTTCGCGCCACCGCTGACCTTCATGCCTTTTCTCTCTAGGAACAGCGTCCATTGCCAGTCAAGCCATTCTTTTTCTTCTAAGGTAAAACGTCTATGTACCAGTACATGCCAGTGCCAGCCGTGACCTTTCGGGTGGAGCTCAGGGACGGCCACATAGACACCGTCTAGATAAAGCGCACTCCCGTGATCGTTAATAAACTTCTGCACATAATGCAGTGCTTCATCGTAATCATGCACACCTTTACCGGGAAACGTGAGCGTTACCATGACGCTAAGTCCATAGTAGCGACATATCCGCCGTACTTTGGTTTTAGCGCGCCGACAGGCCATCTGCGTAGAGCGTGCCTTGTTTACTTCGGTTCGCTCCTCTGCCCGTCGTTCCGCCTCTTTGTTTCCATAGCTCTTTTCTTCTGCTTCATGGCGGAGCTCTTCAGTATCGAGATAGGCAGAAGTTGATTTGTTTGTTATTCTGCGTACCCCGAAAAGCTCACATCCGCCATCAGGATATTCGATAAATCCAATGGAGACAGGTGGAATAGTAGGCAAGGGCAAGATTTCACCAGTAATAGGATTGACTCTTGTGGAAGAACTCGTGAAAAATGTTGTATTTACAAGGTTAATACGCTCGCGCTGCGCGCTTGCGACCGCAGCCGCCTTGAGCCGTCGCGAGGCTCCGGCGGCTGCGGTGGTTTTACCTACCATTTTTCTTGAGCCATTCGAGTATGACTGCTAAATCAAAGCGAAGGTAGCGGCCCACGCGCACGCAGGGGATAAACCCCATAGCGTGTTGCGCGTAGATCCAACTAGGCTTTACATTAAGATATGCAGCCAACTCGGTTACGTTCAGCAGACCTCCTGCTGTTTCTATTGCTTCATACATTGCTTTTCACCTCCTTACGGTACTATACTTGTGCTACTTTCTAGTAACACAATACATCGGTTCAAGTTGTGTTACCAAAAAATAGTTGGTAACCACTTTTTAGGAGGAGCAATGAATCCACAAGAATTAGGCGAAGTGTTTGCGGTAAAGCGTGAGAAATTACACATGACGCAGAAACAAGTTGCCGATCTCATTGGGGTGAGCAGGGGGTATATCGGGCGTATCGAACGGGGAAAAATGCCCAGTGATGATGTGTTCTTAAAGCTTGTATTCGTGCTTCAGCTTGCCCTCGAAGAAATACTCCCTATGTCAGAGATACGAGCGGCCGAACCCGGGCTTGCCGAAATGTTTGATGCGGTGTCACCACAAATGAAGATCATCGGGGAAAACTTGGCCCCGGAGCAGATGCTCGAACTTTTGAACGCACAAGCAAAGCATGAAGTAATGATAGACAGCATTATTGGAGCTGCGGCCCATGTCAATATCGAGACAGGCCCAAATGGGTGGGGCAAGCTTACTAAAGGCGATCGCAAGTTGGTACAAGAGATTGTCAACCGACTATTAAAAACAAAAAGATATGAGGAGGTGTAAACATGTCGAGGGGTTTTGTAAAGAAACGTGGTGATATTTGGTATGCCTACTGGCGCGATCCGTCGGGTAAGCAGAGGGCGAAGGCAATCGGAACACGAAAAAAAGATGCAGAGGCTTATGTGACCACCAAACAGTCAGAAGTTTGGGATGGAACGTATAGAGATATACAGACCATTACATTTCCAAAGTTTTCTGAACAGTGGGTGCGAGATTATGCGACGGTACAGGTTAAGCCATCGACACTCTTGAATTACAAAAACATGATATTTCATTCACTGGTGCCATATTTTGGCGATGTGCCGTTAAGCTTCATCACAACAGCTGACATTCAGCGGTATGTGGCAGAAAGGCTTGCATCGGGTCGAAGTCCGGCAACTGTCCAAAAGGCACTGGTATTGCTGAAAGGTATGCTGAAACAAGCGGGGGAATGGAACTATCTCAAAGTCAATCCAGCACTGGCAGTCAAGGCTCCTCGAAGACAGTTTATTGAGATGCAGGCCTTAACACCGGTGGAAATCCCAATATTTCTTGATGCATTTAGCCCGGAGTGGAGGTCGCTGTTTTTTACTGCGATATTTACCGGTATGCGTTTGGGAGAGCTGCTGGCTTTGCAATGGAGCGATATAGACTGGAAAAGCGGCACAATACGAGTGAAGCGCAGCGTTTGGAATGGAACTTTTCAGGAGCCGAAAACAAGGAATGCGATAAGAGTAATAGGAATGTCTCCAATGCTTACTGAAGTATTAAGGGAACATTTGGCTGTTGTACCAAAAAGTGAAGCTGGGCTAGTTTTTTGTACAGAGGCAGGAAAGATAATAGACGGCGCAAATCTTCGCCACCGAATTTTTGAGCCTGCCTTAAAAGCTGCTGGACTTCGCAAAATAAGAATCCACGACCTCAGGCACACGTTTGCTTCACTGTTGATCAATCAAGGCGAGAATTTGAAGTATGTTCAGAATCAGTTGGGGCACGCTTCGATTACAACTACTGTAGATCGCTATGGGCACTTAATGCCGGATGCGCACGTGGATGTTGGGCAAAGGTTGGACGCGACTGTTTTTCCTAGTGTCCCAAATTTTTACCATTAGAGAAAGTTGTATCTTTTACTTTTTGAGAAGATATAGCAGTGCCATTAAATTTGTTAAGGAAATCTTGGAGGTTTTGTGCGGGTCTGGTTTGGGCCATAAAACTGCTTAAACATTGTTGGTCAGTTCTCATTTCTGACATGAGAGTGTCAAGACTCGGCTTGGAAAATTCATCCATAAGTTGCTTTTGGCTTATCGTAAATTTATCTAACAGTGCGAGATTAAGAAGACGTTTTTCTTCGGAAGTGCGCTCAAGTAGTGTCTCAGTCTTTTCAAAATACTCTTCGGTTGGCTTGATGGCGTATCGATTTTCGAAATTGCGTAGACATTCCGTTGAAGAGCAGGCGAATAAATGTTGCTTAGTCTCTGTGTGAAATTCCATTCTAAGGTATGGATGGGTACTCTGTAAGCTTTCTTTTTTCCCTGATTCTGCCCATACCCAGTCGTCCTTTCGGTCATTACTCACAAATATAATTGACCTGTTATTCTCACGTCCGTATCGCAATAGTTCTTTCCAGATAACGAAATCTCCGTAAAGACTGGGGCTGTCAAAGTCGCAGTTATTCGGGCTAATTTTTTTAGAAGAGTCTTCAAAGCCTGGTGGGATGAAACGAGGGTACCTGTCGGCGCCCTCATCATATATCTCAGATAGCTGGGCCTTAGAATATTTTTCCCCAATAAGTTCTGCGGAGAATATGGCGTCAAGCGCATCGCGGATCCTATCATTTTCGTACGTAATTTTTTTACCTGGTTTCTTCCAGTATCTTTCTTTCTCCTTTATACCATCTAATAAACTCGTATATTCAGCAGAGCAACTGTCTAGATTCATGTCGAGAAAGGGCGCTTTGTCGGCGGCCATTCTGATAGATTTATATGCCTTTTTGATAGTATTTTCGATATTCGAGAGAGAGGCTTCGCGATTATTAATAATTCTGCCGCGATTTTTTTGGTATTCAAGAGCCACCTGGTAGGGCATCCATAGCCTGTCATCTTTTTTTAATGCCTCAAATAGCTTGTACCACATTTTTGTCATATCTGTGGCTGTAACATAGAGGTCTAGAAGAACATTAGTGTCAAAGACAACAAGGGCATTATCCCAAAGATCATCAATGAGCTGCTGCGGATAATCATAGAATTCTGGCAAAGCATCCTTCATTTTTTGTCTCTCCAATAATTAATTGAATAATTAATTATTATAGGTGAGGTGGACGGCATTTGCTGGCAGTAAGGGGAAAATTGTATAGGTGGGAAAGAATACAAAAGTGCTTCGCTTACAAATTGCTTACAAATGAATAATCAAACAAAAAAGGTGGGAAGCGATTAAGCTTCCCACCTGCACTTTTGTTGGTCGCGGGGACAGGATTTGAACCTATGACCTTCGGGTTATGAGCCCGACGAGCTACCAGACTGCTCCACCCCGCACTGTGTGAGCGAATTGTTAGTATAGCAAGGACGGGCTCCCCGCGCAAGGTCGATTTGGTATACTCAAACTCATGAAACGTTTGCTCATACTTTGTGTGCTCATATTCAGCTTGCCGGTGCCGGCGTATGCTTCGCCGTCCACAACACCCGAGATCATCGACAACGGCGGCACAAGCACGTCGCCTGCTGCCAGCGATGCCGCGCAAAACGCGCTCAAAAATGCATCCCCGGCCGACAAGACGGCTCTCGAGTCGCTTGTCAAACAGCTTGACGCCATCGATCAAGAAACCGAAATCGCCTCTGAAAATTACAACGAGTCCCTCGTGCGGCTCAGCCGGATTCAAAGTGACATAAAAAAAGCCGAGGAGCAGTACGCGATAGTGGCTGAGGCGTACAAGCTCCAGTCCGCACGCCTCAACGATCGCGCGGTCAGTCTTTATCGTCAGGGCGACGACTCGGTGTGGCAAATCGTTTTCGAGGCGAAATCGTTTCGCGATCTTGTCACGAGTATTCAATATCTCAGCGAGTTGAGCACGAACGATGCGAAACTCCTCGCCCAGATTAGCGACCAGAAAGCTACGCTCGAAGACACCATCGCGCAGCTGGCAGACGATGAAAAAGAAGCGCAAAGTCTCCAGTTCGAACTCAAAGCGCGCAAAATCGAGGTGGCTCAAAGAAACACTGATCGTGAGGATATACTCAAGAGTAAAAATCCGCGTCTTCTCACATTGCTCGAGGCGACTCAGGCAAACGAGGCGGCCGCTGAACAGCAGATTGCAACGAAGATCGAGTACGGCCAATATCAAAACATCACCGTGACGCCGGGCTCGCCGGTGGAGACGGCGCTTGCCTATCGCGGCATCAAATATGTGTGGGGCGGTTCGACCAAGAGCGGGCTCGATTGTTCGGGGCTGCTCGTGTACGTATTTCGCCAGCATGGAGTGACCCTTCCGCATTATTCGGGCTCCCAGTTGAAAATGGGCACGGCGGTCACCGGTGCGCTCGAACCCGGCGATGCGGTGTTTTTCGGCTCACCGGTGCATCACGTCGGTATCTATATCGGCGGGGGATATTTCGTCCATGCGCCGCACACCGGCGACGTGGTCAAGATTTCGAAACTGAGTATCATGTCGGATTATGTCGGTGCGCGCAGGTATAATTGGCAAACACGTACGGGCTCGATCAGATAGAGCCGAACCGATGGAATACTACAAGGAAAACGCATGAAGAACGGGAAGCTATCAGCGATATAGTGATGGCGGCCGGGTTCTCGGTGGCAATCGCGAGCAAAACGCTACACCGTTCGGGCTGAATAATCCTCCTTTGAACAGCGCGTGGCTTTATGTAACAATCTCTTAATTGTTTGATACTTTTCGCTGTGTTAATCTTATGAGGAGTTCGGTTGGGAAGCCGGGCTTGAAAGAACTTTCGACATTCGTCGAGAAGAAACGGGATCATAGGAGGAAGTATGAAGGCACGCAAATTGCGTTTCTTCCTTGCAGTGGTAGCTCTAGTGGCGATTTCGCTACTCGCAGTGGGCTGTGGCAGCAAGGGAGCAACAACAAGTGGTTCTAGTAAGTCGACGACTTTGACTATCGGCGTAGGCGCGCCGCTCACTCAAGGATCCGTTGCAATCGGAGAAGGTATTGTTCGCGGTGTTAAGCTTGCCGTTTCAAAAATGAATGCAAGCGCGGATGCAAAATCTCTCGATATCACATTCAAAGCTGCCGAGGGCGACGACCAAGGTGACCCGAAGACCGGTGTCACCGCGGCCAACACATTCGCTTCGGATCGTAGCATCATCGGTGTTGTGGGTCACTACAACTCAGGCGTTACCATTCCGTCTTCAAAAGTTTACAACGACAATCGTATCGTAATGGTTTCACCGGGCGCAACCAGCCCGACGGTAACCGCACAAGGTTATGACGTTGTATTCCGTACCTGCGCAACCGACGCCCTCCAAGGTCCTGCCGGTGCCGATCGTCTCTATGCACTCGGTAAGCGCAAGGTTGTCGTAGTCGACGACTCGACCACCTACGGTGAAGGCCTCTCAGCGGCATTCGCAGCGGAGTGGAAGAAGATCGGCGGAACCATTCTCTTGACAGCGAAGACTCAGGATAAGGACACCGACTTCAACGCATTGGTCACCAAGGCGAAGGCGCTCAATCCCGACTTGGTCTACTATGCGGGTCTTTACAACGCCGGCGCACTCCTCACCAAGCAGATGAAAGATGCCGGCCTCAACGTTCCCGTTCTCGGCGGCGACGGACTCTACGACCCCGAGTACATCAATCTCGGTGGCAAGGGTACCGAGGGTGACTACACCACATGCGTAGGTCTTCCTGCAGCCATGCTTCCTTCTGCAGATGTATTCAAGAAGGATTATATCGCGATGTTCCCAGGTCAGACAATCGGCGCATTCGATGCTTATGCATACGACGCTGCGACCGCAATCATGACCGCTGCAATCAATGTCGCCAAGACAGACGGAGCTTCGACGATTACTACGCCTGCCGGACGTGAAAAGCTTATCAAGGGCGTTGCAGCCGTACAGTTCGAGGGCGTAACCGGTCCTATCGCATTCGACGCAAAGGGCGACACCAAGAACAAAGTCGTTACTCTTTACAAAGTCGTCGGTGGCAAGTGGGCTCCTCAGGAGAAAAAGTAACACATGCTCAGGGGATCTCTTGATCTAAACCGTTAATGAATAGGTATGGTGGATGTCTCATTGCAGGCATCCACCATTAACGGTTTGTTCGGTTCTTCTTACCACAGTTAGGAAAAAGCAAAATATGAATATCCTTATTCAACAGCTTGTGAACGGAGTGACGCTCGGCGGAATGTACGCCTTGATTGCTCTTGGTTACACGCTCGTCTATGGTATCTTGCTCATGATCAACTTCGCGCACTCGGAGATGTTCATGGCGGGCGCATATTTCGGACTTTTCACGCTATTGTTTTTTACGGATGGAACAATTATCGGGAAAGTGACCTCAGCCGCGCCTTGGATGTCGTGGTTGAAACCGGCGAGCACATTTTTCACCGGGTCCACGCTCGGACTCATACTCTTATTTGTGATCGTGTTCGCGGTCGCGTTTATATTAACGGGACTGCTCGGTATGCTTACCGAGCGCATTGCCTACCGACCGCTCAGAAATGCCTCACGCCTTGCTCCTCTGATTTCTGCAATCGGCGTCTCGATTTTTTTGCAAAACGCGGTTCTGCTTTGGATCGATTCGAAGCCGATCGCATTTCCGTCCCTCTTCCCGATTAAGAACTTCGGTTACGGGATTAACTCGCTTAAAATCTTCATAGTTGTAACTTCGATTGTGCTCCTTGCAATTCTCGATACATTCGTTTCAAAGACTCGTATCGGTAAAGCGATGCGGGCGACTTCTCAAGACCAGGAAGCAGCCGGGCTCATGGGAGTCGACAGCAACTTCATTATTTCGCTGGCATTCTTCATCGGACCTGCGCTCGGTGGTATCGCCGGTGTGTTCAGCGGTATGTATTATGGCCAGATCATATTCAGCATGGGATTCTTTCCGGGCATCAAGGCGTTCACCGCTGCGGTTCTCGGAGGTATCGGAAACTTGCGAGGCGCCATGCTCGGCGGTTTCGTTCTCGGAATCGTCGAATCACTCGGTGCGGGATTCATCTCGAACGGATACAAAGACGTCATCGCTTTCGCCATTCTCATTATCGTTCTCGTATTCAGGCCCGGTGGCTTGCTCGGCGAGTCAGTAGTGGAGAAGGTGTAGCATATGTTTTCTAAAAACCAGAATCAAAATACAGAAAAAGCAGGCGGTTCGGTAATGGAAAATTTCGCAAAACCGCAAAAACCGATGTTCCAAAAAAGCGACAAAAAGTCGAGAACGAAAAGTCTCTTGACGCTTGTGCTTATCGCGTTGGTGTTCATCGCTCCGTTCGTCTTCCAGGGGTTCGGACAGATTTTCATGGTTCGCGTTCTGGCCGTCGTCGGCCTCTATATCATCTTGGCTCTCGGGCTTAACATTGTCGTCGGCTATGCGGGATTGCTCGATTTCGGGCACATAGCGTTTTACGCAGTCGGCGCGTATGTTGCCATGATCGTCGGCACACCGGTCGCCAAACTCTTGGGAAGCACCTTCGGAGGGCTCTCGTATTTCATAGCGCTTCCCGCCGGCGGGTTGGTGGCCGCATGCGTCGGTCTCTTGCTGGGCTTGCCTGTTCTGCGACTTCGCGGTGACTACTTGGCCATCGTCACATTGGCGTTCGGCGAAATCGTTCGCATCTGTCTGACGAACAATATCTTCGGCATCACCAACGGAGCTTCCGGTCTTCCGGCGGCTGGCCAGGCGCTTCCCGATCCTTTCGGGTTGGCATGGCTCAAACTGCATACGTACTTCACCATCGGTGACAATTTTGTGTTCACGTTCACATCGAACGTGTACTGGTACATCATCATCGCCGTGCTGATTCTCGTGGCAATCGTCGTCGTCCGTCGTCAAGACGACTCTCGTCTCGGTCGCAGCTGGGCTGCGCTGAGAGAAGATGACGTCGCGGCGAGTGCGATGGGCGTCGATTTGACCAAGGCAAAACTTTACGCATTCGCACTCGGTGCGTTCTGGGGCGGTATCGCCGGCGTGACATTCAGCTATTTCCAGGCATTCGTCAGTCCGGAATCGTTTACCTTTCTCGAGTCCTCTTTGGTTCTCGCCATCGTCATCATTGGCGGAATGGGCTCGATTCCCGGAGTATTGGTCGGAGCATTCGTCATCCAAGGAATTCCGGAGTTCATCCGAGGAATCGCTTCTTCGGGACTCTTGGATAGCATCGGCATTCATCTGAGCGCGGAAAAGATTTCCGATATTTCCAGTTACCGTATGCTGATACTTGGTGCTCTCATGGTCTTCATGATGGCGGTGCGTCCCGAAGGAATATTTCCTTCGAAGCGTCTTGCACGCGAGCTGCATCATATCGAGGCGGTGCCGGTAGTTGAAAGTCCGACCGAAAACGCCGTCGATGAAACGCTCGAGAATTAGTAGATGGGAGCTGACACAATGACACAACACTTGGTAGAAGCAAACGATGCAACCATCCAATTCGGCGGACTTCGAGCTGTCGATGGCGTCAATATGGTTATCGAAAAGGGCGAGATAGTGGCGCTCATCGGACCGAACGGTGCCGGTAAAACGACATTCTTCAACCTGCTCTCGGGAATTTATTCTCCGACCGATGGAGAGATCTTGTTCGACGGAAAGAGTGTATCCGGCGTCAAGCCGCACATTATCGCTGAGCGGGGGATTTCTCGTACGTTTCAAAACATCCGTCTTTTTTCATCGATGACGGCACTTGAAAATGTTATGATCGGGCGTCACGTCCGTACGAAATCCGGCGCGTTCGGTGCTACGTTCCGTACGCCGGCTTTCAAGAAAGAGGAAGCCGAAATTCAAGCTTCCGCGGAGTACTGGCTTGAGTTCTGCAATCTTTCGCAATACGCCAACGAGGTGGCTTCGAGTCTTCCTTACGGTGTGCAGCGACGCCTCGAGATCGCACGTGCTCTCGCCACCGAACCCAAACTCATCTGTCTCGATGAACCTGCGGCGGGCATGAACCCTCAGGAGTCGGCAAAACTCAACATGCTCATCTTCAAGGTGCGCGATGCGAATGTCACCGTGCTGCTCATCGAGCATGACATGAAAGTCGTCATGAATCTGGCCGACCGTATATACGTACTCGACTTCGGAAAGCTCATCGCGCAGGGAAGCCCTGCGGATATTCAAGCAAACCCGGCGGTCATCGAGGCGTATCTCGGAAAAGGCGCGGAAGCGATGATGAAGAAAAATATGGACGCAAAAGCTGCGAAAGCGGGTCATGAGAATGCTTAAAGTATCCGATCTCAACACAAGCTACGGCAAAATACACGCAGTTCGGGGTATTTCTTTCGAAGTTCATACCGGAGAAATCGTCACGCTCATCGGTGCAAACGGTGCCGGCAAGTCGACGACCCTGAAAACCATCTCCGGTATGCTTTCACCGACTTCGGGCTCCATCGACTTCGAGGGTGAGGATATCGCCGGTATGCCGTCCCACAAGGTGACTGCGAAGCATATCATCCATGTCCCCGAAGGGCGTCGAATTTTCGCTCAGATGAGCGTCAAGGAGAACCTGGAAATGGGCGCGTATTTGCGCAATGACAAAGTCGAAATCGAAGAGGACCTCACCAAAGTTCTCGACCTTTTCCCTCGGTTGAAAGAGCGCCTCACTCAAAAGGGCGGTACGCTTTCAGGCGGTGAGCAGCAAATGCTCGCAATGGGACGCGCCATGATGTCCAAGCCGAAGCTGCTCATGCTCGACGAGCCGTCGATGGGACTTGCCCCCGTCATCGTCGAGACGATTTTCGAGACTATCGAATCTCTCAACGAGCAAGGTATAACTATTTTGCTGGTTGAGCAGAACGCCAACATCGCGCTTTCAATCGCCGATCGCGGCTATGTTCTCGAAACCGGTGAGATCAAGTTGACCGGTACTGGTTCTGAACTTTTGGTCAACGAGCAAGTCCGTAAGGCGTATCTCGGCGAAGATTAGTTTTTCGCCATCTGTCGTTTGGTTCAGGGAGGCTCCGAGTTCTTCGGGGTCTCCCTTATTTATGGCACAATGGTATTCATGCTCAATCTAGAGAATATAACCATACAATTTCATGCCCAATCATGCCCTGTGCTCGCAGGCGTTTCGCTGCGCGTGAACCGGGGGAAGCGCACGGTTTTGCTCGGAGCGAACGGTTCCGGCAAGTCTTCACTCATGTTGTGCGCGCTCGGTTTTCTCAATCCCGTTTCGGGGACTGTGACAATCGACGCACTCAACCCGTTCGAGCCCGATCAGACGCGGGACGCGCGACGACTCATCGGCTTCGTGGGTCAACATCCCGATGACGGCATCGTTGCGACTTCGGTCGAAGACGAGGTCGCGTTCGGACTCGAGAATCTCGGACTTCCCCGTGAGGAGATCCGCGTGCGCGTCGATGCCGCGCTTGCTTCGGTCGGACTTCAAGATTGTGTTCGACGCGAACCGCATACGCTTTCGGGTGGGCAGAAGCAACGCCTCGTCATGGCCGGTGCACTCGCGCTTAATCCGCACTATCTGCTTCTCGACGAACCGTGTTCGATGCTCGATGCCACTGCTCGCGATCATATGCTCGGTCTCATCGAGGAGGCGACGAAATCAGACATCGGTGTCTTGCACATCACCCACGACATGTCCGAAGCGGTTCATGCCGATGAAATCGTTGTGCTTCACGCGGGGTCGGTTGTGTATTGCGGTGACTATGAGGGTCTTCTTGCGTATGGTGCCGAGTTTTCCACGTGGGGGATCGAACTCGATATGCCTTCGGTGCAGCGTATTCCCGCAGTCGATGAGACGCGGGAAGTGTTCAAACTCGATGGTGTGAGTGTCACGTTCGAAGCGGACTCGAATAATACGGTCGCCGCACTGACCGAAGTGAGTGCGACGGTGAAAAAGGGAGAATTCATCGTAATCGAGGGTGCGACCGGTGCCGGAAAATCGACGCTGCTCATGGTGCTCGCCGGACTGTTGGGCGTGGATACCGGTGAGATTCTATTTTCCGGTAAGCTCTTGACGGCGAAACAGGCTCGCGGGCGCATCGGACTCGTGTTCCAAAATCCCGAAATGTCGTTATTCGGAGAAACGGTCGAGCGCGACATCGCTTTCGGACCCGAGAATTTCGGAGCGACTCAGGCTCAGGCGCTCATCAAGGCGCGAGACACCTTGACCGAAGTCGGGCTCGATCCCGACGTGTTCGCGCAACGTTCCCCCTTTACGCTGTCGGGAGGCGAGGCGCGCAAAGTCGCGTTGGCCGGCGTGTTGTCCTTTGGCCCTCAAGTCATTTTGGCCGATGAGCCGACTGCCGAACTCGACGCACCCGGAAGACTGCAGATACGCGAACTGTTCGCTCGCGAGTCTGCGCACGCGACCATTATCGTGGTGACGCACAACCTGCCGGAGTTCTCCTCTCTCGCCGACCGTATTTTCAGAATTGAAAACGGATGTCTTCGCGAAGTGGAGGCGACGGCGTGAGAGTTGCGATAGGGACATACATTCCCGGCGATTCGGTGTTGCACCGAGCCGACCCGCGCACGAAAATACTCATCGCCTTTGCAATGGCGATTGCTCTTTTCGCCGTAAGCTCGTGGGCGCCGCTTGTGATTTTGATGGCAGCGACATTCGTGTTCCTCGGAATCGCGCGTATTCCTCTGCGCTACATCCTGTCGATACTGACGCCCGTTGCATGGATCGCATTGTTTACCATGGCGGTCAACAGCTTGACGTGGTCGGGGGGGCTTGTGTTTTCTGCGCACGGTTTCATGCACGGCCTTTTTTTCGTGATGCGTTTCGTGACGGTCATGGTCGGTACGTCGTTGGTCACGCTCACCACTTCTCCGATTGACTTGACCGACGGTATCGCGCTTTTGATGCGGCCGTTGGCGCGCATCAAAGTTCCCGTCGAAGACATCGCCATGATGGTCTCAATCGGATTGCGCTTCATTCCGACCATCGCCGACGAAGTCGATCGCATCGTGATGGCGCAAACGGCGCGCGGAGCGGTGTTTGACGAGGGCGGTCTTTACAAACGCATCAAGGCGTGGGTGCCGGTGCTCATTCCGTTGTTCGTCGGTCTTTTCCGGCGTGCTGATTCGCTCGCGCTCGCCATGGAAGTGCGCGGTTATACCGGCCAAGGGCGCACTCACCTGCGCGAACTTTCATTGAAATTCAGTGATATCTCTGCAATTATCGTTACGTTTGCAGCGCTTACGGCGCTTATCGTGGGAGGCATCAGGTGACACATAATACCGTCGCGTTGTTCATCGCCTATAACGGCGCTCCTTTCGCCGGGTTTGCGCGTCAGCCGGACCGAAAGACGGTGCAGGGCCAAATAGAATCGGCACTTTCGACCGTGTTGCGCCGCGAGGTGCGAACCGTGGGGGCCGGCCGTACCGATTCGGGGGTACACGCGCTCGGACAGGTCATGAGTTTCGACCTTGAGGAAGGCGAGGAGCCCGATTTATTCGCCCTGCGCCGATCGGCGGATGTTCTTTCCGGAGACGGAATCAGCGTTTACGAGGCACGACTTGTCCATCCGGGGTTTTCCTCACGTTTCGATGCGGTTCGCCGAACCTATCGTTACCGTATCTTCCAAGGAAGTGCAGCTCCCATTTTCTGCGCTCCCTACGTATGGCATATTCCCGGAGAACTCGACTTCGCGTCCATGGAAAAAGCTGCGGGTTATTTCATCGGCGAGCATGACTTCCGGTCGTTTTGCGTGAAGAACACCGCCGATGAACTCGAGAAGAAAGGCTTGTCGACCGCGCGCGAGGTCCTTGCCCTTTCACTGTTTTTCGAGGAGCATTTCGGCGAGCACTGCTTGACTGTTGAAGTCGTCGGCAACGCGTTCCTCCATTCGATGGTCCGTACACTCGTAGGAACGCTTGTCGAAGTCGGCATCGGGCATCATGATCCCGCGTGGGTGAAAGAAGTTCTGAGCGCGAGAAACCGTGCGGTGGCCGGACCCACGGCGCCGGCGCAGGGGCTTACGTTTTGCAAAGTCGAGTATCCTCCGCATTTTCTTGACTCTGAACGCGCCCGCGGGTAGAATAGGCAAGTTCACTTTCACTGCCCCGTGAGGAGAACAAGTACGTATTTTTTTATATTTGGAGGATTTTGTGAAGACTTATTATGCCAAAGCAGGCGATGTCGAGCGCGAATGGCTGCTCGTAGACGCTGAAAATATGGTTCTTGGTCGTCTCGCCACTCAAGTGGGTCAAATCTTGAAGGGCAAGACCAAACCGACCTACACACCGCACATCGATGTGGGAGATTTCGTCATCGTCATCAATGCCGAGAAGATTCGTCTCACCGGCAACAAAGCCGACCAGAAGAACTACTACTCACACAGTGGTTACCAGGGCGGTTTGAAAGAGATTCCTTTTAAGGCTATGTTGGAGAAGCATCCCGAGCGTATCATCGAGAAGGCCGTTTACGGTATGCTTCCCAAGAACACACTCGGTCGTGCAATGGGCAGAAAGCTTAAAGTCTATGCGGGTCCAGAGCACCGACACGCTGCACAGAACCCACGTAAAATTGAGTTGGAGGGTTAAACGATGGCCACTAAGAAAAGTGAAGCGGTAGTTTATCTTGGCACCGGTCGTCGTAAAAATGCGATTGCTCGCGTACGCCTTGTTCCGGGTACCGGTAAGTTCACCGTCAATAAAAAAGAGGCTATGGCGCACTTCGGCCGCGAGGCTCTCATCAACTATGCACTCGTTCCGCTGAAAGTCACCGATAACGTCGACAGTTTCGACATCATCGTGTTGGCTAACGGCGGCGGCATTTCAGGTCAAGCCGGAGCCGTTCGTCTCGGAATCGCCCGTGCGCTTCTTCAAGCCAGCGAGGATTACCGTGCCGATCTCAAGCGCGCCGGTCTCCTCCGCCGTGACCCCCGTATGGTCGAGCGTAAGAAGTACGGTCTGAAGAAGGCTCGTAAGCGTCCTCAGTTCTCGAAGCGCTAATCGAACTTTTACGGATTTTGCACAGTTTATCATTGAGAGGGGAGCCTGCCGTTTGCGCAGGCTCCCCTTATCGTTAAACTGAATGAGCCGATACGGCACAGAGGTAAGAGAGGAATACGCGATGGCGGTAAAGTTGTTCGGCACCGATGGCATCAGGGGCGTGGCAAACAAAGAGCTTACTCCCGAAGTGGCATATCGTCTGGGTCAAGCCGTCGTGAAGTTTCTCGCCGGCAAGAAACGCGCGCGTTTTCTCGTGGGGAGGGACACGCGCATAAGCGGTACCATGCTCGAGTCCGCCCTCGTGGCAGGGATTACGAGTGCGGGCGCCTCGGCGTACGTATGCGGCGTGATTCCGACTCCGGCGGTGGCGCTGCTCGTCCGGGAACTCGAGATGGACGGAGGCATCGTGATTTCTGCGAGCCACAATCCCCCCGAGTTCAACGGTCTCAAGGTATTTTCTCGCGAGGGGTTCAAACTCCCCGATGATCTTGAAGAGGATATTGAAGAATTCTTGCATTCCGAGGAACCGGCTCCGGCTCCGATGGGTCGAGACATCGGCACGGTCAGTTCCCTGCCCGATGCCTTGCGGCGCTATATCGATGCAGGTGTGTCTTTTATCGAGCCCGGTCTGTTCTCGAACTTGAGGGTTGCTGTTGACGCCGGACACGGTGCCGCGGGCCAATCGACCCCCCACGCCTTCGAGCGACTCGGTGCGTCGGTGACGGCGATGAACACGAACTTCAACGGCAACGACATCAATGTCGGCTGCGGTTCGACGAATATGAAAAAGCTTTCGAATCTGATGAAGTCGGGCAACTACGACCTCGGAATCGCACACGACGGCGATGCCGATCGCATGCTGGCGGTCGATGAACTCGGAAATGAAATCGACGGCGATCAAATCATGGCGATTTGCGCCGTGTATCTTAAGAGCCAAGGTAGACTCAAAAACGATACGGTCGTGTCGACTGTGATGTGCAATCTCGGATTCGAGGTCGCCATGAAAGAACAAGGCATACAAGTCGTCAGAGCTCAGGTGGGCGATCGCTATGTGCTTGAGCAGATGCAGGCGATGGACGCGACTCTCGGTGGCGAACAGTCCGGGCATATAATTTTCCTCGAACATAACTCGACCGGCGACGGGCTGGTCACCGCGCTCAGTCTCGCCGAGGTGATCGTACGCTCCGGCAAACCGCTTTCCGAACTGGCGGGCGTGATGACCGAATATCCCCAAGTTCTTCTCAACGTGCCGGTTGCCGATAAGACACATTTGACGGCGAGCGCACGCATAACCGAGGCCGTCAAGACTGCCGAGGTCGAACTGGGGGACACGGGCCGAGTGCTCGTTCGTGCTTCCGGAACAGAGCCTTTGGTGCGCGTCATGGTCGAGGCCAAAGACATACAGGTTGCCCGACGCGTCGCCGATGAGCTCGGTGCGCTGGTCGCGCGAGAGCTCGGGTAGAGATATAATTGACGGGTTATTTTTTCGACATCGTAGCCTGCCGAAATCACCGTATGAGGAGAACTGAAGAATGGTAGCTCTGTTTAATAGGATTTACGACATGATTCTCGCGATGGTGAGCGGGATACTGTCTGCATTCTATGAGCTCTATGACATGATTTCGATAAATATCCGTGAGCGAAAGATAACGTTTTCGCTTGCTGAAATGAAGTTGAAGAGCGAATACAGCGGCTCACTTCTCGGCGCCGTGTGGGCAATCGTCAAGCCGATTACCTATATAGGAGTTTTTTGGTTTGCGATTCAAGTCGGGTTGAGAGGCACGGGCCAAGTGGCCGGTGTGCCGAGAATCTTGTGGATGGCGCCGGGAAACTTCGTATGGTTTTTTCTTTCTGAAACATTGTTGGGCTGCGGGAAGTCGTTAATCACCAATCGTCACCTCGTGACGAAAATGGTTTTCCCGAAGGAGACCATTCCGGTATTCGAGGTGCTTTCGGAGTTTATCGTCCATTTCGCGCTCGTCATAATCACCCTAGTGCTGTTTGTTTTTTCGAGCACCGGTCTTTCAATCTATTTGATTCAGTTGCCGTATTACATGTTTTGTGCATTCGTTTTCGGGTGTGTCGTTGCAACGCTCATCTCGGCCCTCTCGGCAATCTCGCGCGACGTCACCTATCTCATGCGCTCGGTCAATCAGGGACTTTTTTGGTTGAGCCCTATTTTGTGGCCGCTTTCCAACGTCACGGGAATCGTGCATAGCATCATCATGCTCAACCCGATAACCTACCTCACCGAGGGTTACCGAAATGCTTTCGTCTATAAGATTTGGTTCTTTTCCGAGTGGCAGTATATGCTTTATTTTTGGGGATTCCTCCTCATTCTCGCCCTCTTCACCGCGCATATCTGGACGCGGCTCAAAGATGATTTCGCCGATGTTTTGTAAGGGATAGTATGAAAAACGCCATTGAAGTAAAAAATGTGACGAAGGTGTATAAGATATTCCCGAGCTCGTATTCGCGCGCCATCGACGCTGTCGGCATTCCGATAAAACACAAGGAATTCGTTGCACTCGATGACGTGAGCCTCGATTTCGAGGTGGGGGAGTGCCACGCGATTTTGGGCAAAAACGGTTCGGGCAAGTCGACGTTGCTTAAAATCATCACCGGAGTCGTCGCGCCGACTTCGGGCACGGTCATGGTGGACGGCCGAATCTCGGCGATGCTCGAATTGACGTCGGGCTTCAACGGAGATCTCACCGGTATCGAAAACGTCTACATGAAGGCGCTCACGATGGGCATCGGCACACAAGAAATCGAAAGTCGTATGCAAGAGATAATCGACTTCGCCGACATCGGAGACCACATCAACCAGCCGTTTCGAACCTATTCGAGTGGAATGAAAGCCCGAATCGGGTTCGCAGTCGCGGTCAACGTGGATCCCGATATCCTCATCGTGGACGAAGTGCTCGCGGTGGGCGACGATGTTTTTAAAATGAAGTGCGTCGATAAGATGAGCGAATTCCGCCGAGAAGGAAAGACGATTCTTTTCGTGAGCCATTCACTCCACACGGTGAAGGCGTTTTGTACGCGCGGCGCGTGGATCAACAAAGGAAAAGTTCAAATCAAAGGAGTTCTCGGCGATGTCGTAGTCGCTTATGAGGATTTCTTAAAATCGGAACGGTCTCACATTCGGAACGAAGCCCAAAAAACCGGTGAGAACGGAACGCCCAAACAAAGGGGGGCATCCAAGCGTGATCTCGTCTCGACGGAAGGGTTTGTTTTTTTGCATACCGATGAGGAGAAAGGTCCCGAGTTCGTGTACGGTCAAGATATCGCCTGGGAATTCACCTATGAAGTGAAGAATAAAGATGTCGGCGGATTGACGGCCTGCTTCACCGTGCGGGATAGCGAAGCCGCACCGATTCTCATACTCGATAAACGGCGCTACCATATCGACAATTCCATAGGTGTTCATACCGTTCGTTTCGTTTTGAACGATCCGAAACTGCTCGCCGGAAAGTACCTGCTCTCGGGCGAAATCTGGGAGTTCGATTCCGGGTGTTCTTTCGGGTACTCGGACAAGCGCGCTTTTACGGTGAAACAGACGGAGTATTTCGGGACGGGCACCGTTCATCTCGACCATACGTTGTACGTCGACGGCGAGTCGATTGCGCCGGCCTCTTAAAACGAGCCTGACCCGTCGCTGTCGCATGAGCTGAGTAAGGCGCTTATCTCGGCTGTCTCGAGGTGGTCACGTACCGCGATCAGTGCTTAGGATCGGTGTTTGCCGAAACGGTGATTGATGTTCTGAGATTTTGTCCGTCTGCTATAATGGTGGGCATTACGTAGCTTATTGATGCGCTTGGAAAAGTGCTTATTTTTGTTTGTTTGGGAGAAATCTATGTGCGGAATCGTTGGTTATGTCGGTTATCGACAGGCAAGTGATGTATTGTTGGCCGGCCTTGCCAGGCTTGAATACCGCGGTTATGATTCGGCGGGTCTTGCAATCATCGACAACGGTGTACTCGACGTGAGGCGCCGCGACGGAAAACTCATCAATCTCATCGAGGATATCGAGGCGGTTCCTCTCATCGGAACGGTCGGTATCGGACACACGCGCTGGGCGACGCACGGACGCCCCTGTGTTAAAAACGCGCACCCGCATTGTGATTGTACGGGGGACATCGCCGTCGTGCACAACGGCATCGTTGAAAACTATCAAGAGCTCCGCGATGAGCTGAAGTCGAGGGGGCACGAGTTCCTCTCTGAGACCGATACCGAGACCATCGCGCACCTCATCGAAGAATACTACGAGGGCGACCTCGTTTCGGCCGTCGCCAAAACACTGAAGCGCCTCGAAGGTGCTTTCGCAATAACCGTCGTCGACAACAACGAGCCCGACCGTATCGTCGCCGCCCGTAAGGACTCGCCTCTGATCATCGGAGCGGGTGTGGATGAGAACATCGTCGCCTCCGACATTCCGGCCGTGCTCGAATACACCCGTGAAGTGGTCGTCTTGCATGACTACGAGTTGGCGCTGGTGACGGCTGAGGATATAACCGTCTACGACCTCGACCTCAACGTGCTCGAAGCCGAAATGATACATGTGGAGTGGGATTTGGCGGCTGCGGAAAAAGGCGGATTCGCCGACTTCATGCTCAAGGAAATCAACGAGCAACCCCATGCGATTCGCGAGACGCTTCGCGGGCGTTACATGAACGGTCAGATCCAACTGTCCGAACTCGATATGTCCGCTGAAGAAATAAAGGCAATCGAGCGTGTCTTCATCATCGCGTGCGGCACGAGTTATAATGCCGGGCTCGTCGCCAAGACGCTCATCGAGCGGTGGACGCACATTCCCGTCCAAATCGAGTTTTCAAGCGAGTTTCGCTACGGTGAGGCGATTGTCGATGAACGCACGTTGGTGGTTGCCATCACGCAATCCGGCGAAACCGCCGATACGCTTGCCGGCCTGCGTGAGGCACGCTCCAAGGGAGCAAAGGGCATTTCGATCACCAATGTGGTCGGTTCCCGTGTCACGCGCGAATCTGACGGCGTCATCTATACGCATGCCGGACCTGAAATCGGCGTAGCGGCGACAAAGACGTTCACCGCGCAAATCGTCGCGCTCACCGTTCTCGGTCTCAAGCTCGCCCAGACGAAAGAGACGCTCTCCTCCGCAGAAATCGCAGGGGTGATCGCCGAACTCAACACCATGCCCGATGTCGTTCAAGAAATTCTCGACGGGCAAAGTGACATTCAAGAATGCGCTTCGGAGTTCGTCGGCGTGTCGAGTTCCCTTTTCTTGGGCCGCGGAGTCGGTGTCGCAATCGCCATGGAGGGCGCGCTCAAATTAAAAGAAATCAGCTATATCCATGCCGAAGCATACGCTTCCGGTGAGATGAAGCACGGTCCCATAGCTTTGATAACGAACGAAGTTCCCGTCGTGGCGGTCGCCGTCGATAGTCCGACCTATGAAAAAGTCATCAGCAACATCGAAGAAGTCCGTGCGCGCGATGCACGCGTCATCCTTGTTGCGACGCAGGGAAATACCGAGGCGCAACGACATGCGGACCATGTTCTCTATGTGCCGGAGACCAGCGAGTTCATGTCTGCAATCGCCTCGACCATTCCACTACAGTTGCTCGCCTATTACATTGCAAAGATGCGCGGATGCAACGTCGATCAGCCGCGCAACCTCGCAAAATCAGTGACGGTGGAATAGACGGTGCCGGAATTCATCGCCGGGTTGGGCGTCGATATAGTAGAGATTGATCGCATGGCGGCTGCGCTTAAACGGACACCGCGCATCAAGATGCGTGTATTCACCGAAGATGAGCGATGGTACTGTGAGCATAAGGCGAAACCCGAGATTCATTATGCTCTCAGGTTTGCGGCCAAAGAAGCGGTTTGGAAGGCGCTTGGTACGGGTTTCAGTGGCATGAAATTTTGCGACGTCGAAATCGCCCGCGATGAAAAAGGGCGACCGATACCGGTGCTTACGGGGCGTGCGCGAGAGCTCGCCTGCGCAGTCGGTGTCATAGAGATGCATCTTTCGCTGTCATTCACCCATTCGACTGCAATTGCCAGCGCGGTGGCTCTCACGGAGGCGTCGCGTCCCAAGAAGGAAGAAAAGTTCGATCCTCGGCGAGAAATCGCCCGGAGCTTCAAGGAGCTTCGTTCGATGCTCGACGATGAACTCAACGAGCAGGCTTCTGATTCCGAGTCCTGCCAAGAGGAACTATAAGTTAAGAGGTACCGCACATGTATCGGTTACTGACAATACCGCAAGTAAGAGAGCTTGAACGCCGAGCGGTGGAAGAGCAGGGGTTTACCGAGAAACGGCTTATGAAAGCCGCCGGATCGGCATTGGCGAACCTGTGCCAGGCGGAAATCGCATCGCGCATCGAAGAGGGTTGGGACGGTGCGCGCCCCATGGTCGCGGTATTCGTCGGGCCGGGCAACAACGGGGGCGACGGTTGGGTTGCGGCCCGTTTCCTCATGCAGGCCGGGCTCGGAGTTCTCGTCCTTTCCACCGTCGATCCCAACGAGTTGCACGGTGTCGCCGGAGAAGTCGCATTCGAAGCAACGTCCAACGGCGTCCACTGGGAGCTCATTCCGGAAAATCCGGTTGTGGAAAATATCCTTTACTCGGTTAAGGGATGTATTTATTTAGTCGATTGTCTTCTCGGAATCGGTGCGAAATTGCCGCTGCGCGAAGACATGGCGATTATCACCTCGGCGCTTAACGCGGCTCCGATTCCCGTTATTTCGGCCGATGTACCGACCGGCGTCGACGCCGATACCGGCGAGGCGGATGAACATGCCGTTTTCGCTGCGAAAACCATCACGTTTCTGAGTGCCAAACGCGGCCTTGCGGCCTTTCCGGGATATCTTCACACAGGAGACGTATCGGTCGCCTCGCTCGGTCTCGACATGAGCGCCGGACTCGATTTCATCGGTGCGCCGGAATTGATTCCCGACGAGGAGATCGCGGCTTTCATACCGTTTCCCTCGGTTGACGCAAACAAGTTTACGCGGGGCCGCCTGCTGATCGTCGCCGGGAGTAGGCGATATGTCGGTGCCGCGGTGTTGGCGGCGACGACCGCCACACGTGCGGGTGCAGGCTACGTCACGCTCGCCGTTCCCGAATCGATCGTTGCGATACTTCAGACGCATCTCATCACCGTGCCCATCGTCGGTCTTCCCGAAACGCGCGAAGGTACGGTGGCCGGTCGAGCCGTTTCGCTTTTGTACGACCTGATGCAGAAGGCGGACGCGATGCTTGTCGGCCCCGGTCTGGGAAGGCATGAGAAAACCGATGAGGTCATACGTGCTCTGGTGGACACGGCACCGTGCGCCGTCGTCATCGATGCCGACGGTCTGGGCGCATTCGTCGGTCATACCGAACTCATTACTTCGAGCGAGGGTTCTTTGGTGCTCACGCCGCATGCCGGTGAGCTTGCGCGACTGCTCGAAGAGGATGCCGATGACATCACCGCCAATCCCCTCGACTATGTGAAACGGCTTGTCGGAGAGCGGCGCACGGTCGTTCTCAAAGGACCGAACACGACTATTTCGTGTGCGCGTCGCACCTCGATAGACATGTTCGCACCACCGGTTTTGGCAACGGCAGGCACCGGCGACGTGCTGGCCGGCTTGATCGCCGCGCTCATCGCTCAGAGAGTCGACCCCTATTCGGCCGCATGCCTCGCGGTTCGCATTCACGGGCGCTCCGGAGTGATCGCCATGGAAGAACTCACGCCGATGTGCGTCGCTGCTTACGACATCATCGACTTCATACCGCTTGCAGTGAAGAGCTTGTTATCATCACAGGAAAGGCAGCAAAATGACTGACAGAAGAGGGGCATGGGCAGAAATCGATCTCGGGGCGCTCGACTACAACGTGCGTGAGTTCAAGAAGCTGCTTTCGCCGAGAACGAGGATGATGGCGGTCGTCAAAGCCGATGCCTACGGACACGGCGCGGTCGAGTGCGCTTTCGCGGCGTTCGTCGCAGGTGTCGATCGTTTCGGTGTGGCAACCGTCGATGAGGCGATCGCCCTTCGCGAAGGAGGCATCGAGGCTCCCATACAACTTCTCTCCGAACCTCCTGCGACCGCAATCTCCGATTTGCTGCATTACAACATCATCCCCGCCGTCACAAGCGAGGTGTTCCTCGGCGAGCTTTCAAGCGCGGCGACACTGCGCGGAGGCGAAGTGCTCTATCACCTCGTGGTGGACACGGGAATGAACCGCATCGGTTTTCGCCCCGACGACGTGGCGCGCGTGGCGAACACCGCTCACGTGTTGCCTCACATCAAGCTCGAAGGTGTATTCACCCACTTTGCGACCGCCGATGTCGAGGGCGACTGGGATGTCCAAAAACAACTCACGGCATTTACCCGTGCCATCGATTCGATCCGCAGCAACGACATCGACCCCGGTATTGTGCACTGCGCGAATACGCCGGCAACGATTCTTCTTCCCGAGACGCACTTCGATATGGTGCGTATCGGCATCGGCCTCTACGGATTGCATCCTTGCGAGGCGACCAAAGGCAAAATCGATCTCGAGCCCGTCATGACCGTTAAGGCACGTGCTTCTCTCGTCAAGTCGATTGCGCTGGGCGAAGGCGTGAGCTATGGTTTGACGTGGCATGCGTTCGAACGTGCCGACATCGCCACATTGCCACTCGGCTACGCAGACGGTGTTCCCCGCATCGCCTCGAACAGTCTCGAATGCCTCGTGCGCGGTAAGCGGGTACCTCAGGTGGGGCGTGTGTGCATGGATCAGTTCATGTGTGAAGTCGATCCCGACGAGCACATAGCAGCCGGCGAGGAGTTCGTTTTCATCGGTCGACAGGGCGACGAGCGCATTTTGATGGATGAGGTCGCGCAAAAATCAGATACCATCAATTATGAAATCGCCTGTGCGCTCGGTAATATGCGACTTGAACGCATATACGTTTAAAATAGTGAAAAAGTAGAGAAAAGCTCTTGTCGAAAAGTTCGTTTGAGGAGTTTGCATGCAGTTCGAAGATGTGCTCGATGCTCGTAAAAGCGTTCGCAACTTCAGCGCTCGTCCCGTGGAAGACAGCGAGATAAAAAAGATATTGCGCGCCGGAATTTCTGCACCGAGCGCCGGTAACATCCAACCTTGGCGCTTCACGGTAGTGAAGTCGAAAGTTGCCCGTGAGCGCCTCATCGATTCGCTCGGACAGCGCTGGGCGGCCGCCGCGCCCGTTGTTATCGTGGTTTCGCTCGATCCGCGTCCGAGTGCCGCACGTTACGGCGATCGCGGCTTGGCGCTCTATGCGGTCCAGGATTGCGCTGCCGCCGCGGAAAATATGTTGTTGACCGCCATCAACCTCGGCCTTGCCGGGTGCTGGATCGGCGCTTTCGACGAGAGCGCGGTTGCCACCGCCATCGGACTCAAGAAACCCATCACCCCGGTGACCATCATACCGATCGGATACAGCGCGCAGGGCTCAGGCAAGCAGGCGAGGCGACCTCTCGAAGATGTTTCCTCATGGATTTAGCGTGCACACGCTGCGATCTGTGCGCCACGCGCACGCAAGTGGTGGTCGGTAAAGGCGATGCACACGCCCGTGTGATGTTGATCGGCGAGGCACCCGGCAAAAACGAAGACCTCGGCGGTGCCCCTTTCATCGGTGCGGCCGGGCATGTGCTCGACGAGTTCCTCGAGGCGGCCGGCCTTGTGCGTGATGAAATCTACATCACGAACGTCGTCAAGTGCAGGCCTCCGAAAAATCGTAATCCTCTGCCGGAGGAAATCGATGCGTGCCACGATAATTTGATGGAACAGATCGCATCGATTCGCCCCGACATCATCGTTGCGCTCGGCACGTTTGCCTCACGACAGATGGTGGGCATCGACGCGCCCATCACCGCCATGCAAGAACAGATATACAAACGCTCGAATGCCGGTGTCGCCTGTGTGGTGTTACCGGTGTACCATCCGGCGGCGACGATTTACAATCGAAGTTTGAAGGGCGTGTTCATGCAAAGCGCACTGACGCTGAAAGAACTCATGAAAGACCCGTTGCAAGAGTGAACACCGGCAAGCTCGTTAAAAAAGGATGGACATGACCGCCTCGTTTAGCATACGAACCACCTCGCAAGAAAACACCGCCCTCGTAGGCGGTGCGCTCGCTCGTGTCTGCGAGCCGGGTGATTGCATCGTTTTGACGGGAGACCTCGGCGCCGGCAAAACTCATTTCGCACAAGGATTCGCACGCGAACTCGGAATCACCGGTGCGGTATCGAGCCCGACGTTCAATCTCGTCCTCGAGTACGAACAGGGGAGAATCCCTTTCTATCATTTCGACTTGTATCGTCTCGAAACGGGCGATCAGCTCGAGGATATCGATTTTTATCAGTTGGTCGAAAGCGACGGTGTCTCTCTCGTGGAGTGGGGCGATAAATTCGAGGAGGCCATCGAGGCCGCAGATGCAGTCATTGCCCTCGAAGTCATCGGTGAGAGCGATCGCATGCTGAGCATACGCTCCCTGACTGCTCGCGGTGACACCCTCGTCGCGGCGTTTGAATCCGAGGTGTCCCGTGGGTAAAGTTCTCCTTTCATTCGATACGGCCGGCGATTTTTTGTCCGTCGGAATCGCGCGCTACACCGGTGAACCGCTGAACGCGCATCCGTTTGATATTTTGTCGTCGGAATCGTTTCCCGCTCCTCGGCGCGCGAACATCATGCTCCTTTCGAAAATCGATGAGGCACTTGCGGAGCTCGATCTCGATCGCGGGGACATCGCGGCGGTTGTGGTCGGGCGCGGACCGGGCTCGTTTACCGGCGTGCGAATCGGTGTCGCTACGGCGAAAGGCATCGCCCGTGGGCTGGGCGTTCCTCTTTACGGAGTGTCGACCACAGATGCCATCGCGCAGCGTATTGCCGCCTCGGGCCATGAAGGTTGGGCGTTTATCGCCGCCGATGCCATGCGTAAAGAAATCTATCCCGCGCTCGCCTACATCGAGGCGGGTGCGGTGTCGCGCGTGCGTAGAGATTATGTGGGAAAGCCGGAGGCTGTCCTTCCCGATGCCATTGATGAATACCGGCGCTCGAGCGCAGGCGGTACGTTGCTTGTCGCCGGCAACGGCCTTTTGAAACACCGGGATTCAATCACCTCCGCTTTTGAGACGGCCGGGATCGATTACGAAATGGCGGATGAATCACTCGGTATGGTCGACGGGGCGGGGTTGATTGCCGCCTATGTCGCCGCGGCAAACGGTAGATCGCCCGAACCGTTCGTGGATACGGGTCGTCCCGGCGATGTGTTTCCCATCTACACGCGCATGTCCGATGCCGAAGAAATCGAACGTGTGAAAAAAATCGCCGCTGGAGACAGCGTTCCGGCCTATGAGAAAGCCAGCGACCGCTCCGGTGTGGGAATACTTGTCGGAGGCGATTCGCTCGACGCGCCCGCAGGCGACCGAGCTCTCGATTCCGCGTTTCCGGTCGCGCTCCGCTCATTGGTCCCCTCAGATATCGAGGCCATGGTCGCCATCGAGGAGGCGCTCGAGCATCCCGAATGGACACGCGGTTTGATCGAAGCCGAATTCGAGCTCATCAATCGTATCTGGGTCGGCGCTTTCCTCCAAGGCGAGCTCGTGGGATTTGCCGGGTTTGCCGACTTGGCAGGAGACGTCCACGTGCTCGATGTCGTGACGGCACCGACCGCCCGCCGTAAGGGAGTCGCGCGAAAGCTCATTCTCACCGGTATGCAGCGCGCGCTCGAATGGCGTACGAACAAAATCACACTTGAAGTTCGTGTTTCAAACGATTCTGCCATAAAACTCTATGAATCGCTCGGTTTCGTGCAGGCCGGAGTGAGACCTTCGTATTATTCCGATAATCATGAAGATGCCCTTATCATGTGGGGCGAGATGGTCACAGACGAAATCGCGCAAACATGGTGGAGTTCCGTATCGAGGCAGGAGCGTGCGGAAAGCGGTGCGCGAATTTTGGCGCTCGAGTCTTCGTGCGATGAAACGGCCGCCGCCGTCGTCGAAGAGAATACGGTCATGTCCAACGTCATTGCAAGCCAAATCGATTTTCATGCCCGTTTCGGAGGCGTGGTCCCCGAAATTGCGAGCCGTAAGCATATCGAGGCCGTGACAGGCGTCATCGACGAGGCTCTCGCCGCGACGAGCGCATCGGCATTCAGCATGCCTCTTTCGGCGCTCGACGCGCTTGCCGTCACCGATTCTCCCGGTCTCGTGGGGGCGCTCGTGGTGGGGCTGGCGTTCATGAAGGGCTTGAGCTTCGGATGCGCGAAACCGCTCTACGGCATCAATCACCTCGAGGGTCATATCTATGCGAACATACTCGCTCATCCCGAGATAGAGACTCCTTTCGTGGCGCTCCTCGTCAGCGGGGGGCATACCTCGTTGATTCACAGTTCGGAGCCCGGTTTTTATCGCACACTCGGAGAAACACTCGACGATGCGACCGGTGAGGCGTTCGATAAAGTCGCCAAGGCGCTCGGATTGTCCTATCCCGGAGGACCGATTATTTCCGCCCTCGCCGAAACCGGTAATCCTCGTGCGATTGCATTTCCGCGCGCGATGATGAAAAGTGGCGACTACGCCTTCTCACTTTCGGGACTCAAAACCGCCGTCATAACCCATATCCACAAAGCGCAGGAAACCGGCGAGGAGCTCGCCGCGAACGACATCGCCGCGTCGTTCCAGCAGGCAGTTATCGACGTGCAGGTGTCGAAATCGGTGAGAGCCGTCCAAGAAACCGGCGCGAAGTGGTTTTTGCTCGCCGGCGGAGTGGCGGCCAATAAGGCGCTGCGCGAGGGATTAGCACAGGCTATGGAGCGTCTCGACGTGAAGGTGAGCGTTCCTCCCTTCGTGTACTGCACGGACAACGCGGCGATGATCGCCCGTGCCGCAGCCGCGCGTGTTTTTCACGACGCGCCTCTGGACTTTACGGCCGATGCCTCCGCCCGGGCATCGCTCGACTTTCCGAAAATCTAAGTGTCCTCCACTCACATGTGTGAAAAAAATATGGTGTATTTCAAATTATATATTGCTTTGCTCCGGCACTGTACTATCATTGCTTTTAGCACTCATGCTGTGTGAGTGCTAAAAAGTTTTCATCGTGCGTGAAGTGGGGAGAAAATCCGGTGAGCGTGCGATGAGAATGTCGAGTTTGTAAAAGTCAAAAAGGAGGAAACGATACTATGAATCTCAAGCCACTCGGCGATCGTTTGATCGTGAAGCAAGCAGAGGCGGAGGCGCAGACCAAGTCGGGTATCATCTTGGCTGAAACTGCAAAAGAGAAGCCGCAAAAGGCAACGGTGTTAGCTGTCGGCGAGGGTCGCTTCAACGATGCCGGCGAGCGCGTTCCCATGGGAATCGAAGTCGGTGATGTCGTTTTGTACAGTAAGTACGGCGGAACTGAAATCAAGCATGAGGATGAAACATATCTCATCCTTTCCGCAAATGATGTTCTTGCAATAATCGAAGGCTAAACGAAAGGTCGCGTTCACCATGGCTAAAGAAATCAAGTTCAATGAAGATGCGCGCAAGGGTCTTGCCGCCGGTGTCTCCAAATTGGCTGCCGCCGTCAAAGTGACGCTCGGACCGAAAGGTCGCTACGTCGTTCTCGAGAAGAAGTTCGGCGCTCCCACCATCACTAACGACGGTGTCACCATCGCCAAAGAAATCGATCTCGAAGATCCTCTTGAGAATATGGGCGCTCAGCTCGTCAAAGAAGTCGCAATCAAGACTAACGACGTTGCCGGAGACGGTACCACCACGGCGACTCTTCTGGCCGATGTCATCGTCCACGAGGGTCTGCGCAACGTTACCGCAGGCACCAATCCGCTTGCGATTCGTCGCGGAATCGAAGCTGCTGTCGAGCATGTCGTCGAGACCGTCAAGAAGAACTCCAAAAAAGTCGGCGGCAAAGATGATATTGCACACGTCGGTACCATTTCTGCCGGGGACTCAAGCATCGGTGAAAAAATCGCCGAGGCGATGGATATCGTCGGTAAAGACGGCGTCATCACCGTCGAGGAGTCTCAGACATTCGGTATCGACATCGAGACCGTCGAAGGTATGCAGTTCGACAAAGGATACCTCTCACCGTATTTCGCAACCGATACCGAGCGCATGGAAGCGGTGCTCCACGATCCTCTCGTGCTGATCGCCAACCAAAAGATCGCCTCGATTCAAGAGGTTTTGCCTCTTCTCGAGAAGGTTATGCAAGCCGGTAAGCAACTCCTCATCATCGCTGAAGATGTCGAGGGCGAGGCTCTCGCGACGTTGATCGTCAACCGCCTCCGCGGAACGTTTACCGTCGTAGCCGTCAAGGCTCCCGGTTTCGGCGATCGTCGTAAGCAACAGCTCGAGGATATCGCAATCGTCACCGGCGGTCAGGTCATTTCCGAGGAAATCGGCCTCACGCTCGAGACGGCGGAGCTTTCGATGCTCGGTCGCGCAAAAACCATCAAGGTCACCAAGGAAAACACCACGATCATCGACGGTGCCGGTAAGAAAGCTGCCATCGAAGGTCGTGTGAAGCAGATTCATCAGAACATTGAGAACTCGGATTCCGATTTCGATCGCGAAAAGCTCCAAGAGCGTCTCGCAAAGCTCTCAGGCGGTGTCGCCGTCATCAAGGTCGGCGCGGCTACCGAAACCGAACTCAAAGAGAAGAAGCTTCGCGTCGAGGATGCGTTGATGGCCACGCGTGCGGCCGTCGAAGAGGGTATCATCGCCGGCGGTGGCGTCGCGCTCGTCGATGCGCTCGACGGACTCGATAAAATCACCGGACTCAGTGCAGACGAACTCGTCGGTGTCGATATCATCCGTCGCGCTTTGGCTGCTCCGATGAAGGCGATTGCTGACAACGCCGGCTTCGAAGGGTCTGTCGTCGTCGAGAAGGTTCGTTCGATGAAAGTCGGCGAAGGTCTCAACGCTGCAGACGGTAAATACGGCGATATGCTCAAGATGGGCGTCATCGATCCGGTTAAAGTGACTCGTACCGCGCTTCAAAACGCGGCATCGATTGCAAGCCTCATCCTTACCACCGAGGCGACTGTCTCAGACATCCCCGTTGCGAACGCAGGCGGCGGCATGCCCGACATGGGCGGCATGGGTGGCATGGGCGGTATGATGTAAGGAAAACCGCCGAGCCCTTTTTCGGGCTTTGCAGGTATAGTCTCGAAAAGAACCCCGGACAATGCGTTCGGGGTTCTTCTTTGTCTACCGTTGTGATATTCGTGCGGCTTCAGCCGATGAGCTGTTTGTAGTAGGAGAGGATCACATCTGCTGTGTTTGCAAACGAATAGTTTTTAATGCGCTCGCTCGCTCCGGCCGCAAGGCGGTCGCGGAGCCCCACGGTGTTTATGATGGTGTCCATTTCGATTGCGAGAAGCGATGGCGTCGGTGTTTTTGCAAGCAATCCCGAACGGCCCTGTTCCACGGTATCGGAGATACCCGGCGAGCTGACCGCGACTATCGGGAGGCCGGCCGCCATCGCTTCAAGCACGACAAGGGGATGGACCTCTGAAACCGAGCCGGTGACGAAAGCATCGGCCAGATGGGCGTAAGACGGTAAGAGATCGTAAGGTTGCATGCCGGTGAAAATCAAACGGTCGCCGAGCTCGTGTCGGGCGGCCATCGCTTTCGCTTTTTCAAGCTCCGGCCCGGCGCCGACCACTACCATTCTTGCGTTGTCGTTGTTCGCCGCCGTCTCGAAGAACTCGGAAAACAGGTAATCGGTATTTTTTTCGGGTGCGACACGGCCGAGATAGATGAAAACGAAATCATCCTCACTCAAGCCGAGATCCTTTCGCGTGAGAACTGTGGCGGGGTCGGCGAATTTTGCGATGTCGATTCCGTTGGGAACGGTCACGACGTGATCGCAACCGATGAAAGTTCTCAGCCACCCTTCGATGGACTTGGAAGGTGCCACGACACATCCGCAATCGTCCAGGAATTTTTTCAAGAACAGTTTGAGCGTGCCGTAGCGCGGACCTTGCGGTACCAGCGAAGCATAGGCATCCGAATACAGGTCGTAGCGGGTATGGTTGGTGAACACGAGGGGAATGTCGGCTTTTTTCGCGATGGAGGCGGCGAGGCGTCCCGACTGGAACGGATGATGTGCATGGATGACGTCCATGGTTTTCAGAAGTTCTTTGGATTCAAGCGAATAATAGGGAGCGAAATTCCATCCGGTGTCTCCCCATGAGACGGCGGGGGTGCGGTAGACGTTCGGCTCCGAGTCGACGTGGTCTCGGTCCCCGAACGTGAACACGAATACCTCATGGCCAAGGTCTTCGAAGTGTTTTTTGTAAAGACGTATGTGGTTTGTCACTCCGCTTACATGGGGAGTGTACATATCGGAGCACATGCCGATGCGCATTCGAACCTCTTTGTCGGTAGATGAATCCTTTGTGTATACTATACTGTTTAAGCATACGTTTCTTATGCGAAGCGTGTTGTTTTCGTAATCAATACATAACACTTAAGGAGTTTTGCTGTGGCATTATCTATCGGTATCGTCGGATTGCCCAACGTGGGAAAGTCCACGCTGTTCACCGCGTTGACTAAAAATCAGGTGGAGGCCGCGAACTATCCGTTCGCTACCATCGAGCCCAACGTCGGGGTGGTTCCCGTGCCCGATGCGCGTATCGCAAAACTCGCCGAAATGGTAAACCCCAAGCGCATCATGCCTGCCGCCGTCGAGTTCGTCGATATCGCAGGGCTCGTCAAGGGCGCGAGCGAAGGCGCCGGACTCGGCAACCAGTTCCTCGCAAATATTCGCGAGACCGATGCAATCGTGGAAGTCGTGCGCTATTTCACCGATGAAAACGTCATCCATGTCGACGGCAAGGTCAACCCCGCTTCCGATGTTGAGACCATCAAGATCGAGTTGATCCTCGCCGATATCGGCACCATGGAAAAGACGGTTTCGCGCCTCGAAAAAGAAGCGAAAAAGGATAAGACATCGGGACCCAAGGCGGAGCTCGCCCGTCGTGTGCTCACTCATCTCGAGGAGGGGCACCGCGCCTGCAGTCTCGAACTGACGGAGGATGAGCGAGAAATCATTCGCGAATTCCACCTCCTCACCAGTAAGCCGATGCTCTATGTGGCCAATGTCGACGAAGATCAGGTCAATGTCGATCTCGGACTCGTCGACGGAATCAAGCCGATTCCCATTTGCGCGAAAGTCGAATACGACCTTTCCGAGCTCGATGAAGCCGAGGCGGCCGAATATCTCTCCGAACTCGGTCTCAAGGAGCCGGGGCTCCATGCCCTCAGCCGTGAGGCGTACCGTCTACTGGGACTTCAAAGCTATTTCACCGCCGGTGAAATCGAGGTGCGCGCGTGGACGGTTCCCGTCGGCGCCAAGGCTCCGCAAGCCGCCGGTGTCATCCACACCGACTTCGAGCGCGGGTTCATCAAGGCCGAAATCATTTCGTACGCAGACTATGTGGAGTACGGTGGAGAAAAAGGCGCACGCGATGTCGGTAGGTTGCGTCTCGAGGGAAAAGACTACGTCATGCAAGACGGCGATGTCGTTCACTTCAAATTCAACGTCTGATATGTGACAGTATGCGCAATTGACACGACACATATCCATTTGCACGGTATAATCGAGGCGTGGTGTTTCACCGCGACGGTTATAAGGGATTAATGCCACGATGTCGGATGATTCGAATTGGGGGAAGATGAAGATGGGACTGGATGAGACTGAGAATGAGACTATCGAAGTAGCTTCTGGCGGGGATATTTCGGAAGAAGAATTGCGCGAACTGGCGCAACCGAAACTCAGAGAAAACAAGATACTTTTCGCGCTCGTGACTGCTCTTGCGGTAGTCGCATTGCTCTGCCTGTTGGGGTTCATCTATTACCTGACTCATCACGTCACTGCGCCGCAGGAGACGACCCCGGGCGTTTCATCGACAAAGCGCATCGATGTGGTCAAAGTGACTGATGGCGTCTATGAAAACGGTTATCTCGAAGTCGCGGGTTCAAACGGAAATTTCGCCGATTCGGCTTCCTCGAAAGCGGGAAGTTCCGCGAGTATCGGAAGCTCGGGCACTTCTGTTGAATCCGAGGCGGACGTGGCGGCTCGACTCGCGACCTATTCATCGGGATCGACGTCGTCTTCCTCCGGAGGTATCGTGGGCATCGATGAGGATATCGCGAAGGCGAGCCTGAAGAAAAAAGGCTATGTGGTTTCATCTGTCTATGTGTGTGATTCCGCCGCGCTTCAAGGGACATCGGCCAAGCCGAAGTCCGGCCTCGTTTTGTCCGATCAAACCTATCTCGGACGCACGGAGGGCGAAAAATTCGCATTCCCCAACATCGCAACCAGTGCTTCGTACAGTTCCGCTCAAACCGTGCCGAATCTCATCGGCAAACAGTGGAGAAGCGCACGTTCGACGCTTAATGGTCGGGGGCTCAATATCAAGTATCTGTACGAGCAGAATTCGCCGAGTGCCTACGGCACGGTCGTATTCCAAGCACCTGCCGCCGGAACGTCGATTCCACGCGGATGCTCGGTTATCTTAGTGCTGGCCGACTAAATAAACGGGCTCCATCGGCTTTCGAGAAGAACGGTAAGCAACTTGACGAACACCATTGATTATCATGGAGACCAGCCCACCGTACTCGTGCTCGATTTCGGGGCCCAATACGCCCAGCTTATCGCACGTCGCGTGCGTGAGGCGCGTGTCTACTCGGAAATCGTCGCGAGCGATATAACCGCCGCCGAGGTTGCCGCGCGCAAACCCGCGGCGCTCATTTTGTCGGGCGGCCCGGCCAGCGTATACGCCGAGGGCGCTCCCCACATGGATGAGAAGATTTTCGAGCTCGGGATTCCCGTGCTCGGTTTTTGTTACGGCATTCAAGAGATGGCGCGCGGTCTGGGTGGAACGATTCCGCATACCGACATCGGTGAGTACGGGTTCGCCGAGCTTGAGCTGGCACCTGCGGCAAGCGGTAGCCGGCTTTTGGCCGGAGTGCCTGCCACAAGTCAGGTGTGGATGAGCCACCGCGACTCGGTGGGTACCGTGCCGCAAGGTTTCACCATCACCGGTTCGACCGACACGACGCACGTGGCCGTCATGGAGTGCGCGCAGCGCGGGCTGTTCGCAACGCAGTTCCATCCCGAGGTGGCGCATACCGCGTTCGGGCAGCGCATCATCGAGAATTTCCTCCACGATATCGCGCAGATTCCGCCGACGTGGACTATGGTTAGTGTCATCGACGAAACCATCGCGCGCGTTCGCGAGCAGGTGGGCGATGCGCGCGTCATCTGTGGTCTTTCCGGCGGCGTGGACAGCTCGGTGGTTGCGGCGCTGCTCCATCGCGCCATCGGCGACCAGCTGACCTGCGTGTTCGTGGATCATGGCATGCTGCGTAAAAACGAGGCGGCCGATGTCGTCGAGGTGTTCGAGAAGCAGTTCAAAGTCGATCTCGTGCATGTCGATGCCAAGGATCGCTATCTTTCGCTGCTGGCCGGCGTGACCGAGCCCGAGCTCAAGCGCCGCATAATCGGCGAGGAGTTCTGGAAAGTCTTTTTCGACGAGGCGACCAAACTCGATGGCGTGAAGTGGCTCGCCCAAGGAACGCTCTATCCCGATGTCATCGAGTCCGGCTCGAAGACCGCGGCTAAAATCAAGAGCCACCATAACCTGATCCCGTTTCCCGACGGCGTCCATTTCGATTTGATCGAGCCGCTCAAAGCGCTCTTCAAAGACGAGGTCCGCGCCGTGGGTAGCGAGCTCGGTCTGCCCGACCATATCGTGCACCGCCAGCCGTTCCCCGGACCGGGATTGGCCGTGCGTATCATCGGCGACATCACCGAAGAAAAACTTGAGATTTTGCGCAACGCCGATGCTATCGTGCGCGAGGAAATCGGCGCATGGGATACCGAGCGTAGCGTGTGGCAATACTTCGCGGTGCTGCCCGACATCCGGTCGGTCGGAGTCATGGGCGACGAGCGCACATATGCGCGCCCCATCATCATCCGCGCCGTGTCATCGGCAGATGCCATGACGGCGGACTGGGCGAGGCTGCCCCACGAGCTGCTCGCCAAGATGAGCAACCGTCTGATCAACGAGGTCGCCGGTGTTAACCGCGTGGCCTACGACATCACCAGCAAGCCTCCCGGAACGATTGAGTGGGAGTGACGTCCACCTCCTATATGGTTTTAGTATCCGTTTGCACCTCTTAGCATCCAGTAGCACGGAGTCCCTGCAAGCCATCTGGAACAAGAAGAATAATCGCAGTAACTCATAAGAAGATCAGTACAATCCGATATTCGCCAGTCGGTCATCGGGAAGATTTTGCAGCAGCCGTATTGCCAGCGAGCGGTCTCGTTCGTTGGATTCAGCAAGCGTTTGCTCATCGCTATCCATATCGGCAAGAAACGCGAAGCCAAAACGGACGGTATCGCAAAGCTCGCTTGTAGATGGCGCCGGAACCGTCAGCGCACCGATGTCTTCAAGGTCGAATTCGTTCTTGTCTCGAACGCGCAACCAATGTTCTGCGTCAAACGTTGATCCTTCGTGACCTGGGCTCCAAGCCATCGAACCTGCGTGCATACCATTCGTATCCACCCATATCTTGAGCACGGCAAGGCGACGAATCAGAGCAAGGTCGAGTGATTTCGAAATTGCGGGCGTATTCGCAATCCATGCCAGGTCATACATGTCACGGGCGGTGGTGGTACGGTTAAGGCGAGCGATTTTTTCGGCAATGTTCTCTTCAAGACGAACGGTTTTTATCTGGGGAAGCACGCTGCCGTATTGG